>CBIMJO010000459.1:0-7306 GCA_966244135.1 uncultured Actinocrispum sp.
AGCTTCAACGCGGTGGGCAACGGGTCACCGCTGTGCGGCGCGAACACCAACGCGACGTAAACGTGGCCGCCGTACAGGAACTTCATCGTCCGCGGTATGTCGTCCCGGGTGTCGACGAACATCACCAGCATCTGGCTGCCCCGGTTGGCCAGCTCACGGAAAGCGGCACGCATCACCGTGAGGAAGTACGGGTCGTCCAGAACCTTGGACTCAGGTTCGGACAACACCAGTGCGACCGCCCCGGTGCGCTTGGTGACCAGCGAGCGGGCCGCCTGGTTGGGGGAGTACCCGAGATCGCGCGCCGCGGCGAGCACCGCCTCCCGCGCCTTCGGGCTGACGTAGGACTCCTCGTTCAGCGCCCGCGACGCTGTGGACCTGGAGACCCCCGCGTACGCGGCGACGTCCTCCAGGGTCGGCCGATCACTCTGACTGGTCGCCATCTCTCACCTCCCGGAGAGCATATTGCACGGCGTGATACGGGAGCGCTCCCACACACCACAACCTTAACTGCGACCAGAAACATCCCGCAACATTCCGGGAGCGCTCCCACATTGCCGCTCACGCGTACCCTGATGAGACACCCGGCACAGGGGAGGTGCCATGTCCGAAACCCTCAGCGACACCCAGCTACACGCATTGTGGAGCGTCATCGAGGAAGCCCGCCGAGACACGCCGACCCCAGGGCTGCCCTGGTCGGTCTTGCACGGCCTGGCGGGGCTGATCCGTTGCGACAACGTGTCGTTCACCCGCAACGACCACCATCTGGGGCGCACCGAGCTGGATCAGTGGATCGAGGCGGATGAACAGGGGACCGAGACGGGGCAGGAGGAGCACCCCGCCGAGTACTGGACGTTCAAGAACAAGTTCCTCGCGAACCAGCCCCACCACCTGGCCGCAGCGTTTCGCTGGTCGGATCTCTACACGCGCGGCCAGCTGACCAGCACGCCGTTCTCCACCGACTTCCTCAAGCCGCTGGGCATCGAGAACGGGATGCACGCGACGTTGCCCAGCACGCCCCGGGCACCGGCTCGGTCGCCACCGTGCGCAAGCACCTGGAGCACATCTACGACCGGACCGGCGTACGGACGCGGCAGGCGGCAGCGGCCCTCATGATCCCCCACTATCCAGCGTCATCCGGAAAATACGCCGGAAAGCGAATAGGCCCACTCTGAACAACGGCGCACTCTTCCTGATGTCAGCCAAATCGGCATCCAGGGAGACGCAATGGCCAAGCCATACAACAGGAAACCCGCACACGACATGGCGCTTGCGATAGTCGGCTCGGTGTGCGGCGCTGTCATTCCCTTCGCCTTCGACGTCGCAGCAGAGATCAAGATGGTGGGCGCCGCGGTGGGTGCGGTGATCGCACCGTTCGTGGCGGCGATCGGCCGAAGACGCCACCTCCGCGCTGTAGTCGCCGTCATGTTGGCTGTGCTGGCAACGGCATCGCATCAGACCCTGGCGACTGGGCGCCAGTGAACTCTCACAATCCGGCTCGTGCCCGTTGGGACGACTGCGGTCAGCGCCAACCTCGTTGTTCGCCTGGCTCCACACGGTCGCCACGCGCACGTGTCTGGATGTGGCGGAAACTCTTGGCAGGCGGGCACTTCCGATGGATCTCCGGCCCGTCGAGCGATCACGCGCCGGAGATCGTCTCCACAATGGACACTTCGGTCGTGTCGGTGAACCCCGCGCCCGCAAAGCCGTCAAGGAACCGTCAGTCCCGCCGGATCTCACCCGGGCCGCCGCGTTGGAGAACGGTGATGCCGACGCTCTGGTCGCGTTGCTCACCGAGGATGTCACCTGGTCCGTGCCGCCGATGCCGCAGTCGAGGCGATCACCTCGTTCATTGGGGCCGAGCACTTCGAGCCATTCGGCCCGCCGCTCACGCATCAACCAGTCGTTTTATTGACTCACTCCAGAAGAGGTGGCAGGGTCACCCGCATGACGACCATGACCGGCCGGGCTCAGCTGCTGGACCGGTTGAAGCGCGCCGGTCTGCGGGTCACCGCTCCGCGGCTGACCGTGCTGGCGTGGTTGATCGAGCATCCGCACACCACCGCCGACCAGATCGCCACTGGTGTCCGCGAGGCCCTCGGCACTGTCTCCACCCAGGCGATCTATGACGTCCTGAGCGTCTTCACCGCCGCCGATCTCGTCCGCCGGATCGAGCCCGCCGGCCACCCGGCCCGCTACGAGACCCGCATCGGCGACGACCACCACCACATCGTCTGCCGGGTCTGCGGCCGCACCGAGGATGTCGACTGCGCGGTCGGCCCCGCCCCCTGCCTGTCACCGGCCCAGTCCGCCGGTTTCGTGGTCGACGGCGCCGAGGTCGTCTTCTGGGGACTCTGCCCTACCTGCGAAAAGCCCGAAACGAACTGATCTCCCCCGACAGGGCAGCAACACGGGGCTTTGGCGAACTTTCACTCACTCAGGTGACGATTCCCCCGATTGAGGCGGGCCAATCGGCCCGGAACCGGGCTCGTTCGCCGGACAGTTAGCAACCGGCAGGTAATCGTCCCGCTCCCGACCCCAATGTAGTTGATCTTCGCCGCATATCCGGTCACTCCCCGCAAACCGTCGAATACGACGTTGGTAAACAACTCTGGCGCGCCTGCAGTTCGGTGGTGACTATGTTCCGGTACTAGCGGGATCCGCTCATTGTTGGCTACGTCATCATTTGAGCGGGGGGAGGAGTCGGTAATGAGAATGGGATTCGTTAAACGTCTGGCCGTAGTGGTCGTCGGCAGCCTGGTGGTGATGGCGGGCGGCGCGTCGGCAGACGACTGGCACGGTTCCGGATGGACGGCGACGGCCAACCCCGAAGTGGCCGCCAAGACCGTCCAGCGGCTGCACGACCAGCTCAAGGCGACCTACGAGGCCGGCGACGTGGCCGGCGTGAAGGCCAACACGCGCGAGCTCGACGGCGTGCTGAAAGCCCTGGTCACCCGCTCCGACGAGTGGGCGACGCGCAGCGAGGTGCGTGGCAACTCGGTGTCCGCCAACGACAAGAACACCCAGCTCATTGCCGAGCTGGCGAAGATCCCGGACGGCTCGGAGAAGGGCCTGCCGGGCCTGGACCTGCTCTCCGGCGTGACGGCGCTGCTGACGTCGTTGCTGAGCACCTTGCTGGACCTGGTGACCAGCCTGCTCGGCGGCCTGCCGGTGCCGGTCCCGTTGCCGCCGCTGCCGGTGCCGCCGGTTCCGGTCGTGCCGGTGCCCAACCCGTAATTCCGGCGAGAACGTGAATGTCCGGCGCGTTGTGCGCGTCGGACATTCGCCTATTCGAGTACCGATTCCCTGACCGAAATTCCGAGTCCGGTGCGCAGCGCCCCGGCGGCCTCGTGCATCGCTTGAAGAAAACGAGTTCCAATTCCGATAAAATTGGCGTAGCCGTGGATCAGGTCGGCCTGCCGGGACAGAATGACCGGCACGCCGGCCTGCTTCAGCCGTTCGGCGTACGCCTCACCCTCGTCGCGCAATGGGTCGAAACCGGCCGTGGCCAGGTATGCGGGCGGAAGGCCGGACAGGTCCGGCGCCAGTAGCGGTGAGTACCGCGGGTCGAGCTTGTCCTCCTCGCGCACCGCGTAGTGCCCCATGAACCAGTCCATGTCGTCCTGGGTCAGGAAGAACCCGTCCGCGAACAGCTCCTGCGACCGGTAGCGCCTCGAGGCGTCGGTCGCCGGGTAGAACAGCAGCTGGAACACCGGTTTGGGGCCACCCTCGCGCGTGGTCAGCAACGACACGACGGTCGCCAGGTTGCCGCCCGCGCTGTCCCCGCCGACGGCGATCGCGTCCGGCGACGCACCCAGTGAACGCGCCGACGCGTGCGCGAACCGGAACGCGGTCAAAGCGTCCTCGACCGGCGTCGGGAACGGATGCTCGGGCGCGAGCCGGTACTCCACCGACAGCACCCGCACGGCCGCCTGCTTCGCGAGGAACCGGCAGATGTTGTCGTGGCTGTTCAGGTTGCCGACGACGAACCCGCCGCCATGGAAGAACACCAGCAGCGGCGACCCCTCGGCCAGCCCGGCCGGCGTGTACAGCCGCCCTTCGATCGACGGCGAGATCGCCACTGCGCGGACGTCGACCGGCTGGATCGGCCGGCCGCTGACCAACTGGTGGTTCTCCGCGAGCGAGGCGCGTGCCTGCGCCGGTTCGCCGTCCGACAACGGCGGCATCTTGGCGAGCTGCTGGAGCCGCAGCAGCAGTTGCGCGTCCAGGGCGAGCTCGTTGCCGTCGATCCGGATCGGCTTGCCGGCGACCAACCGGCGTAACGACAGGGGAAGGGCGTAGAGCGCACGGACCACGCCGGCTTGGGCGGGGACGGGCAGGCGTTCCAGCAGGCTCGGCATTCCACAGACCTTACTGCCAGTAGGTTATGGACCTCAACAGCGCTTCACGTTCTAGGATCAAGCCAATGGCCATAAAAGTGGTGGGAATCGGCGGATCGCTGCGGGCGCGCTCACAGTCCGAGCGAGCGCTGCGCATCGCCCTGGAGGGCGCCGAGGCGCTGGGTGCGACGACGACGGTGATCACCGGTGACGATCTCGTGCTGCCGTTCTACGACCCGGCCATCCCCGAGCGGTCGCCCGCCGCGCAGCGGCTGGTGCAGAGCCTGCGCGAGGCGGACGGTGTGGTGCTCGTCTCACCCGGCTACCACGGCACCATCTCCGGCCTGATGAAGAACGCCTTGGACTACGTCGAGGACCTGCGCGACGACGAACGCCCGTATCTCGACGGGCGCGCGGTCGGCTGTGTCGCAGTGGCCCAAGGCTGGCAGGCGTCCGTGACCACGCTCACTTCGTTGCGCTCGATCGTGCACGCGTTGCGCGGCTGGCCGACCCCGCTCGGTTCCGCGGTGAACTCCGCCGAGGTGCGGTTCGACGACGAGGGCATCTGCACGAGCGAGACCGTCGCGGCGAACCTGCGCACGATCGGCACCCAGGTCGCGAAGTTCGCCCAGCGGAAGTGACTTGCCGCACGATCGGCAAGAAATGGGGCCCCACTGACGTTACTCGTCAGTAACAGAGAATCTTCAACAGCGAGGAGTCAGCCGAGATGGCACAGGCGTTGTACACCGCCGAGGTCACTGCCAGCGGAAAGGGCCGCGACGGCGAGGTCGTCTCGTCGGACGGCGTGATCGACGAGAAGCTGGCCACGCCCAAGGAGCTGGGTGGTCCCGGCGGCCCGCACACCAACCCTGAGCAGCTGTTCGCGGCCGGCTATTCGGCCTGCTTCCTCAGCGCGCTGACGCTGGTCGCCCGGCAGGCCAAAGTGGACGTTCCGGAGGCCTCGATCACCGCGAACGTGACGCTGAACCGCAACGACGAAGGCCGGTTCGTGCTGTCGGTCAAGCTCAACGCGCACCTGCCCGGTCTGGAGCAGGGCAAGGCCAACGAGCTCGTCGTGCAGGCGCACCAGGTCTGCCCGTACTCGCACGCCACCCGCGGCAACATCGAGGTCGCGGTCAGCGCCACTGTTTGATCCCGTTCGCCGCGGGTAGACCTCTGTACAGAGGAGGTCAGCATGAGCAAGTCCCCGATCACGAGCCCGCTGTCCGAGGCGGACAAGAAGTCCACCGGCGCGGTCTTGCAGGCCACCCTGGTCGACCTGATCGACTTGTCGCTCATCGCCAAGCAGGCGCACTGGAACGTGGTCGGCAAGAACTTCCGCAGCGTGCACCTGCAGCTCGACGAGCTGGTCAGCACCGCCAGGACGTACGTCGACGAGGTCGCCGAGCGGGCCAACACGATCGGCGTCTCCCCGAACGGCAAGGCGCGCACGGTCATCGAGGGCTCCGGTCTCCCGGTGTACCCGGATGGCTGGCAGTCCGACGAGAAGACCGTCGACGCGATCGTGCAGACGCTCGAGGCGATCATCAAGAAGCTGCGCAAGGGCATCGACGAGACCGACAAGAGCGACCTGGTCACCCAGGACCTGTTGATCGAGATCGCCCGTGAGCTCGAGCAGGCGCACTGGATGTGGCAGGCCCAACGGGCCTGACCCAAGGAAGGGCCGTCCCCGGCGGGTGTTTTGCAGGGAGCACCTGCCGGGGGACGGTCTTTCGCTTGTGGTCAGCGCGTTTCGAGCATGCGCTGGACGAAGTGCACCTCGATGGCCACCTGCTTGATCGTCTCGGCCACCACCAGTGAGCCGTGGCCGGCGTCGTAGCGGTACTCCTCGTACGGCACGTTCCGCTCGGCCAGCGCGTCCAGGTAGTTGTCGATCTGCCGGATCGGGCAGCGCGGGTCGTTCTCCCCGGCCCAGACCAGCACCGGCGCCCGGACCTGGTCGATGTACGTGATCGGTGAGCATTCCCGGTACAGGTCCGGCAGTTCTTCGGGGGAGCCGCCGAACAGCGCGCGGTCGAACGCCCGCAGTGGCTCCATCTCATCCTCATACGCGGCCAGGTAGTCCGCGACCGGAACACCCGCGGCGCCGACGGCCCAGCGCTCCGGCTGGACACCGATGGCGAGCAACGTCAGGTAACCGCCCCAGCTCGCGCCCGCGACAACACACTTTTGGGGGTCCGCAAGGCCCGACTGAACCGCCCAATCGTGTACCGCGGCCACGTCTTCCAGCTCGGTCAGGCCCGGGCGTCCCTCGATCGCGTCACGCCAGGCCGAGCCGTACCCGGTGGAACCGCGGTAGTTCACGTGCACCACGGCGAACCCGGCGTCCACCCATACCGCGCGGTATGCCGAGAACCGGTCCTCGTCGGCCGAGTGCGGCCCGCCGTGCAGGCTGAACACCGTGGGGAACGGGCCTTCGCCGTCCGGCGTGGCGATCAGGGCGTGCACCTCGCCGCCCGGGCTCTGCACGAACGCATCCGTCACGATCACACTGCCCGGCGCCCGGTCGCCCGGCGGGGTGAGCAGGACGTCGTCGGTGCCGTCGGTGAACAGCGCCCGGACCATGGACGGCTCGGCCGCGTTCGACCACGAGTACTCGATGGTGCCGTCCGGCCGCACGCCCGCGGAGCTGACCGTCCCTTGTGGAGTGTCCAGGAGGGACAGCTCGTTGGTCTCGATGACATACTGGTGCAAGGTGTTGCGGGACTTGTAGTTGTGCACGACCAGGATTGAGCGGCCGTCCGGGTACCAGGCGGCGGACAGCTCGCCGGGCAGGTCCAGGCTGATCTCGGTCTCGGTGTCCTTTTCGACGTCCCAGATCAGCAGTTCCTCGCGGCCGTGGCGCTCGTGCAGCACCAGCAGCCGTGGGTCGCCGCTGACCGGGCTGAACCCGATGGCGTCCAGGCCTTTGCCCTTGCCGTCCCACTTGTCGGCGACCGCTTTGCCAC
>CBIMJO010000460.1:0-7304 GCA_966244135.1 uncultured Actinocrispum sp.
AGTCGATGCTGACGGTGTGGGCGTTGTCGGGATCCTTGTTCACCAGCAGCAGGGCGAGACTCCCGTCCGGCCGCCGGACGGCATGGGCGCCAACGAGATCGTTGCTGCTGGCGGCCCGGAGGAGCTGATCTCCGGGACGTGCGAACAGACCCAGCATCCGCACGGCATAGTACGGGGCGAACGGGGTGTTCAACGCGGGTTCGCAGGTGGTGCCGTCCGGTGTGCACGTGGCGCTGGAGAGCATGCCCAGGTCACCGTAGTCGGTGTGACCGGCCACAGTGGACACAGTGCCGATGCCGTTGTGGGTGTCCCACCAGTCGACGGTGAACACGCCGTTCTCCAGCAGGGCCGTGTACGCCTCGGCGGCGAACAGCGCGCCCGGCTGGGTGTTCATCCCCACCGACGTGTTCATCTCGGTCAGCGCGATGCCGAGCCGGTCCGGGTTCGCCCCGGCGTAGCGGCTGATCTGCTGGCGCACCAGGTAGATCATGTCACCGACCTGGTCCGGTTTGGCGAACGTCTCCGGTGCGGTCGCCCCGCCGGGGTACCAGTGCAGGATCACGAAGTCGACGTGCGGACCGGCGATCGACAGCACGGTCTGGTTCCAGGACGCGGCGTCACCGCCGGCCACGATGTTGTCCGGCCAGTTGGCGGGCGTGGTGAGCACGGCGCCGATCTTGACGGCCGGATCGACGGCTTTCATGGCGTCGGCGTACGCGACGACCTCGTGGGCGTACCCGGCCGGGCTCTTGTCCGCGTGGTCGTCGGCCTCCCAGGCGGTTCCGTAGTGCCCGTTGCCGTAGAGCTCGTTGCCGATCTCCCAGTACTTCGCGCCGTATCCCTTGGTGATGTTGGCGTAGCGGACCCAGTCGGCGGCTTCCTGCGGAGTGCCGGTGCCGTAGTTGGCGATGATGATCGGCTGCGCACCCGCACGCCGGACACCGCCCATGAACGTGTCGAAGTCCGTGTCCGGCGCGACGTACCCGCCGGGCGCGGTGTTGTCCTTCCAGTGGTAGATGTCGCCGTAGGACCCGCCGGGGTAGCGCATCATGCGTACTCCCGCGGCACCCAGCAGGTCGGCCACGGCGTTGGTGCCGAGCTGGCTGTCCCACACCGCGTGGTTCACCCCCAAGGCGGTGTCCGGGACCGTGGCCAGCCCGGCTCTGGTGTTCACCGTGACGGTGACGTCGGCGGCCGCGTTGCCGGTGGTCCCGGCGGCGGGCAGGACGGCGGCGACGGTCACCGCCAGCACCGCCATCCGGCGAAGACGTTGGGCTGTCGTGGAACGCGGGCTCCTTGAGATGAGCATCCTGGCTCCTTGCAGGGAGGAGGGGGTCGCTAGGTGGAGGCGCGGATGGTGAGGGAGACGGGCAGGATCTGGCGCTTCGCCGCCGGGGTCCGGCCGGCGAGCAGGTCCTGCAGGATCGTGATCATGTGCCGGACCTGCTCGCCCGGGTCCTGGTGGACCGACGTCAGCGGCGGCGTGAGGTGGGGCGTCAACGAGGGGTGGTCGTCGAAGCCGACCACGGCCACGTCGTCCGGGATGCGGCGGCCGTGCGCCCGCAGCGCCTGCAGCACCCCGGCGGCCATCGGGTCGCTGGCGGCGAAGACGGCGTCCAGGTCCGGGTGGCGGGCCAGCAGCCTGGTCATCGCCGCCTCGCCGCCCGCCTGGGTGAAGTCGCCGCTCTCCACCCGGCCGTCGGGCACGATTCCGTGCTCCGCCAACGCTTTGTGCCAGCCGAGCAGCCGGTCCTGGGCGGCCGGGTGGTCCCGGGTGCCGCACACGGTGACGATGCCGCGCCGGCCGCGCTCGATCAGGTGGGTCGCGGCCAGCCGGCCACCGCCGACGTTGTCGTAGTCCACTGTGTACAGGCCTTTGCCGGCGTGGCCGGGGCGGCCGCCGAACACGACCGGGACGCGCAGCAACCTCAGTGCGGTGGGCAGCGGGTCACCGGCGTGCGGCGCGACGACGAGCGCCCCGTCGACGTGACCACCCTCGAGGAACCTCGTCGTGCGCTTGATGTCGTCGCGGGAGTCGACGAACATCACCAGCATCTGGCTGCCGCCGGTGGCCAGGCTGCGGAAGGCCGCCCGCATCAGGGCCAGGAAGTACGGGTCGACCAGGACCTTCGACTCGGGCTCGGACAGGATCAGCGCGATCGCGTCGGTCCGCCGCGTCACCAGCGAGCGGGCCGCCTGGTTGGGGGAGTAGCCGAGGTCGCGGGCGGCCGCGAGCACGGCCTCGCGTGCCCGGCGGCTCACGTAGGAACCCTCGTTGAGCGCGCGGGATGCCGTTGAGCGGGACACGCCCGCGTACGCGGCGACATCCTCCAACGTCGGCCGGTCGCCACTCACACTCGACGCCATCGCCACCCCTCGTGCACACGCACATTCGGACTCACTTTGGGAGCGCTCCCGTAACGAGGCCTTGACAGTACCAGCTAGCCACGCAAAACTCGGGCATCACTTTCTGGGAGCGCTCCCAGATCGGTCCAATGAGGGGCACACTATGCTCAGATCACTGCTCACCTGCGCGTCCGTGTTAGCGCTCACCGCCGCGGCCGGCTGCGCCAGCTCGTCGACCTCGTCGGACAGCCCGTCGAGCACGGCGAACGGGCCGGTCGAGCTGACCATCGCGACCTTCGGCAAGTTCGGCTACGAGGACCTGCTCAAGCAGTACGAGCAGGCCCATCCCAACGTGAAGATCACCCCGCGGGTGACCGGTCAGGGCGGCCCGTTCCACCAGGAGTTCCTCACCAAGCTGGCCGCCGGGTCCGGTCTGGCCGACGTCCAGGCGCTGGAGGAGGGGCACCTGTCGGACTTCCTGGACAAGGCCGACAAGTTCAACGACCTCGCCGAGATCGGTCCCAAGGACGCCGACGCGTCGCGGTGGCTGTCCTGGAAGTTCGAGGCGGGCAAGAGCAAGGACGGCAAGCTGATCGGCTACGGCACCGACGTCGGCCCGCTGGCCATGTGCTATCGCAAGGACATGTTCGCCGCGGCCGGCCTGCCCAGCGAGCCGGACAAGGTCAAGGACCTGTTCGCCACCTGGGACAGCTACTTCGCGGCCGGTGACACGTTCGTCCAGAAGTCCGGCAAGGCCTGGTTCGACTCGGCCTCGCAGATCTTCAACTCCATGGTCAACCAGCTCGACACGGGCTACATCAACAAGAACGACGACTCGCTGGCCATCGAGTCCAACCCGAAGATCAAGCAGAGCTGGGACAAGGTCACCGCCGCGGTGACCCGCAACCAGAGCGCCAAGCTGACCGCGTTCAGCAACGAGTGGAACAGCGGGTTCAAGCAGGGCGCGTTCGCCACGAAGATCTGCCCGTCCTGGATGATCGGCGTGATCAAGGAGCAGGCCGGCCCGGACAACGCCGGCAAGTGGGCGGTCACCGACGCCTTCCCCGAGGGCGGCGGCAACTGGGGCGGGTCGTACCTGACCGTGCCCAAGCAGAGCAAGCACCCCAAGGAGGCCGCCGAGCTGGCCGCGTGGCTGACCGCGCCGGAGCAGCAGCTCGCCGCGTTCAAGGCCGTCGGCCCGTTCCCGAGCCAGGTCAAGGCGATCGAGTCGCCCGACCTGCTGGCCACGACGGACGCGTACTTCGGTGGCGCCAAGACCGGTGAGATCTTCGCCAACCAGGCCAAGAAGGTGACCAAGGCCCAGTACAAGGGTCCCAAGGACGGCCAGATCCAGGAGAACGTGACCAGTCCCGCGCTGACCGCGGTCGAGCAGGGCAAGAGCCCGGCGGACGGCTGGCAGCAGGCCGTCGACGGCGCGAAGAAGCTGGTCCGTTGACACTGCGGGACCGGTTGGTGACGACCGAATCGCCCGCCCCGCGGCCCCATGGCCGGCCGCGGGGCCGGGCGGCGGTACGCGACCGCCTGGCCCGGCTGGACGTGAAGGCGTCGCCGTACCTGTACATCGCGCCGTTCTTCGTGGTGTTCGCCGTCGTCGGGCTGTTCCCGTTGCTGTACACCGGCTACGTCTCGCTGTTCCGCTGGGAGCTGGGCAGCGACAACCCCAGGTTCATCGGGCTGCACAACTACGCGGACCTGTTCGCCGACGACCAGTTCTACAAGGCGCTGACCAACACCTTCAGCATCTTCCTGCTCTCCAGCGGGCCGCAGATCGTCATCGCGATCCTGCTGGCGGCACTGCTCAACGCCCGGCTGCGGATGCCCACCGCGTGGCGGGTGGGCGTGCTGCTGCCGTACGCGGCGAGCCTGGTGGCCATCGGGATCATCTTCGCCAACCTGTTCGGCCCCAACTACGGCCTGGTGAACTCGGTGTTCGAGGCGCTCGGGCTGGACCGGGTCGACTGGCAGGCCAACCGGTTCGCCAGCCACATCGCGATCGCGATCATGGTGAACTGGCGGTGGACCGGGTACAACACGCTGATCATCCTGGCCGCGATGAAGGCGATCCCGAAGGAGCTCTACGAGGCCGCCACGGTCGACGGCGCCTCAGGGATCCGCCAGTTCTTCAGTGTCACGCTGCCGCTGCTGCGGCCGACGCTGATCTTCGTGATCATCACGTCGACCATCGGCGGGCTGCAGATCTTCACCGAGCCGAAGCTGTTCGACGCCTTGCCCGGGTCGAACAACGGCGGTTCCACCAACCAGTTCCAGACCGTGACGCTGTACATGTACCAGACCGCGTTCGAGAGCCAGCACCTCGGCTACGCCTCGGCCGTCGCCTGGGTGCTGTTCCTGGTGATCCTCGTCGTCGCCTCGGTGAACTTCCTGCTCACCAGGCGGATCGCGTCGACCGGAGGTCCGTCGTGAAGCGCGCCGGGTTCTGGGTCTACGGGTTGCTGACGGCGTTCGTGCTCGGTTCGGCGTTCCCGTTCTACTGGTCGTTCCTGGTGGCCAGCAAGGACAGCGGGATGCTCACCGACAAGGTGCCGCCGCTCATCCCGGGCGGCAACTTCTGGGCCAACGCGGCCAGGGTGTTCGACTCGGTCGAGTTCGTGAAGGCCTTGGCCAACAGCCTGATCGTGGCCGGGACGGTCACGATCACCACGGTGTTCTTCTCGACGCTCGCCGGGTTCGCGTTCGCCAAGCTCCGGTTCCGGGGCCGCGACCCGTTGTTCGTGTTCATCGTGGCGACCCTCGCGGTGCCGACCCAGCTCGGCATCATCCCGCTGTACATGGCCATGGCCGACTTCGGCTGGGTCGGCGGGCTGTGGGCCGTGATGGTGCCGAACCTCGTGACGGCACTGGGTGTTTTCTGGATGCGTCAGTACACAGTGGAGGCTGTGCCGTACGAACTGGTCGAGGCGGCCAGGATGGACGGCTGCAGCATGATCAAGGTGTACTGGCACGTGTGCCTGCCCGCGGTCCGCCCGGCCGCGGCGTTCCTGGGCATGTTCACGTTCATGACCTCCTGGAACGACTTCCTGTGGCCGCTGGTGGTGCTGGACGCCGGCAACCCGACCGTCCAGGTGGCCCTGGAGAAGCTGCAGAGCGGCTACTACGTCGACTATTCCCTGGTACTCGCCGGAACCACGCTGGCGACGGTACCGATCTTGATCGTTTTCGTCCTTCTCGGCAGGCAGATCGTCGCCGGGATCATGCAGGGCGCGGTGAAAGGATGAGCAGAGTGACTTTTCCGGCCGACTTCGTGTGGGGCGCCGCCACGGCTGCGTTCCAGATCGAGGGATCGACCACAGTGGATGGTCGGTCCGACTCGATCTGGGACGCCTTCTGCAGGATCGACGGCGCGGTCCGCAACGGCGACACCGGTGATCCCGGCGCCGACCACTACAACCTGATGGCCGACGACGTGGCGCTGATGAAGTCGCTGGGCCTGCAGGCCTACCGGTTCTCGGTCGCCTGGCCCCGGGTGCGCCCGGACGGCGGCGCGGTCAACCCGCTGGGCATGGGGTTCTACGACCGCCTGGTGGATACGTTGCTGGACAAGGGGATCACCCCCTGGCTGACGCTGTACCACTGGGACCTGCCGCAGAAGCTGGAGGACATGGGCGGCTGGGCGAACCGGGACACCGCCTACCGGTTCGCCGAGTACGCGGCCACGGTGACCGAGCGCCTGGCCGACCGGGTGGTGCACTGGACCACCCTGAACGAACCGTGGTGCAGCGCCTTCCTCGGTTACGCGGGCGGCATCCACGCGCCGGGCCGCACCGATCCCGAGGCCACCACCGCCGCGGTGCACCACCTGATGCTCGCGCACGGCCTGGGCATGCGGGCGATCCGGGAGAACGTGCCGGGGGCATTCGCCGGGGTCACCCTGAACCTCTTCCCGGTGGCGCCGGCCGACCCGGCCGACCAGTCCGATGTGGACGCCGCGCGGGCCATCGACGGGCTGCAGAACAGGGTCTTCCTCGACCCGGTGTTCGACGGCGGCTATCCCGCGGACATCCTGCCCGGGCTGGCCGAGCTCGTCCAGCCCGGCGACATGGACCTGATCAGCGCGCCGGTGGACTTCCTCGGCGTGAACTACTACCGCGACTACATCGTGTCCGGTCACGGCGAGCCCCGCTTCCCGTCGGAGTGGGTGGGCGCCGAGCACGTCACCTTCCCGCCTCGCGACCTGCCGCTGACCGACAGCGGCTGGGAGGTCAACGCCGACGGGCTCACCAGCCTGCTGGTCAGTCTCGCCGGCCGGGGAGTTCCGTTGTACGTCACCGAGAACGGGGCGGCCTACCCCGGGATCGAGGACGACGACCGGGTGGCGTTCCTGGACGGCCACGTGCGGGCGGTGCTGCGGGCGGTCGAGCAGGGCGTCGACGTGCGGGGATACTTCTGCTGGTCGCTGCTGGACAACTTCGAGTGGGCCGAGGGGTACGCGAAGAGGTTCGGCTTGGTGCACGTCGACTTCGCCACGCAGGAACGGACCCTCAAGCGGTCCGCGCACTGGTACGCGCGGGTCATCGCGGACAACGGGTTTGCCGAGTAGGGCGGCGGCACTTTCGAATCGATTCGATTGACGCTCCGCGTCAACTTATCCATATGGGACGCCCAAAGCAAGTGCCAGAACGGCCTATCATGGTCTACCTGTCGAACCGCTTAGCGGACCGTGCGCGCGCTCCCTGAGGGTGCGCACGGTCCCGAGCGGTGATTCCCTGCAGACAGGAGAGATCATGCGCGCACGTCTTCACCGGCTCGTGACAGCCGTCCTGGCGGCGATCGCCGGTGTTCTGTTGTTCGTGGTTCCCGCGTCCGCCGAATCCAACGGCGGGGTTCGCGTGATGCCGCTGGGTGACTCCATCACCGAGGGCACGCAGGTTCCGGGCGGGTACCGGATCGGCCTGTGGCAGCGGGTGGTGAGCGGCGGT
>CBIMJO010000461.1:0-7295 GCA_966244135.1 uncultured Actinocrispum sp.
ACGGCGATCCAGGAGCTGCACGCCGCCGGTGCCCGCCCCCGCCGCGCCGCCGTCACCGGCCGCGACGCGCTGACCGCCAGCGAACTGCGCGTCGCCCACCACGCCGCCGACGGCCTCACCAACCGCGAGATCGCCCAAACCCTGTTCCTCAGCACCCGGACCGTCGAGGTCCACCTCACGAACACCTACCGCAAGCTGGGCATCGACACCCGCCAGAAACTCAAGCAGGCCATCGCGGACGCCTGAAACGGTTTCATCGGAGCTTTGCGGCCGTGGAATCGCTCTCGCGGTCGTGACAACGGGGACAAGTGTTGGATTCGTGAGAGGTTTGAACCAATCGCGACCAAGCCAACGGCGTGAGGTCGTTCCAGGTGCACATGGTGGACGTCGATGAAATCTGCCCGTTATTTTTGGCGGTGTCTGACAAGGGGAGTCCCTTGCCGGAGGAAACAAGCAAGGCGCGCGAGGCGATAGCGGTGTAGACCGTTCTGTGGCCGACGAGGTGCACGGCCGTTCTGGTCGGCCAGTGCGCAGGTCATTGGCCACATTTTGGCCAGTAGACCTGCAGTTCGCCGCGCCGTTCGGCGCGCGGGGCAGTTCGGCCCGGTGGTATCGATCGAGTGAAGTGCCCGTCTTCGAATGGAGTACCGTACCGGCGGGTAACCCCGTGCGAGCAGGCGTGTAGCGAAGTGTCGACTACCCGATTGGGCGACAGAATCGCGATATGTGTCATCCGATCGTGATATGACGAACGACGGAAAGTCATCACCATGAAGGAATGGGTGAACGCCGTTCGGCGATATTCGCGAGCCGTTCGCCGCAGATGTCCCGCGGGCAAGGGCGACCCGTCCGGCGGATTGGCAGTATGGCGTCTGCAAGGGCGAGATCTTCACTTCTCGCCCCTGTCGCACATCGGACGCGGCCCCGTGCTGATACATGGGGCCGCGTGTGCGTCATAGCCAACCCCCACGCTCATGAGAGAGAGGCGATAACGAGAAGATGATAGTCCCGTCCACCGGGCCGACTCCAGAGGAAGAGGCTTCGTCACCCGACTGTGTGACGCCTTCTGCCGGTGAGAGCCCGGCCATCCGGCCGGACATCGTGTCCGGCCACAACACCCCGCGCGACCTGGTCTGCACCCCCGACGGCCAGGTCGAAGGCTCCGAACGGGAGTCTCGGCGCGGACGGCATCGCCGCAACCACCGCAGCGTGAGCTGGACCTGCATCGTCGAGCGCGTGCTCGCCTGCTGGCCCAGCACGCTGCGGGCGGCGTTGCTGCTGATCATCCTGCTCGGTGGACTGGCGGTCTTGTTGATCGTGGTCCTTGGGGCCGTCCCGGCGGCGTGCGTCGCCGCGTTCGGCCTCGCCACGCGAATGATCGTTCAGAAGGTGACCCGTCGCCGTCTCGCTTGACGGTGACAAAGGTTGGGGCGCACGCCAGTCCTAGTGGCGTGCGCCCCAACCACTCCTAGGTACGTTCATCGGGGGCTACAGGTTCAGTCGTTACGGCCGGGTGACTGTGAAGGCGTAGTGCTTGGGTGTTTCGTCCGAGGTGGAGTTGTAGATGGCGACGGACCAGGTGCCGGGGACGGTGATGGTCTGCTGGCCGATGGAGTCACATGCCTTGGTACGCAGGGTGATCCGGTTGCCGTCGGGGCTTTCCAAGCCCCAGTAGAGCGGGCGGTCACTGTCGCATGTGGACTTCGCGGTGAGCGTGACCTTGTCGCCTGCGGCCGCGGTGAAGCGGTAACGGTCCTCGGCTCCGGCGCCGCTCATAGTGCTGTCAGCGGTTTTCGGCAGGGTGATGTCGAACTTCCGTTGCTGACCGGCGTTGGCGACGTGGAACGCGAAGATCCCGCCCTGCTCGGCGCCGGGCGCCACCCAGACGTCGATCTTCCAGGTGCCGTGTTTGGTGGTGGTCTGCCGTCCGGGGTCGGCGCACATCGGGACCTGGAGGGTGTCGTGGCCGTCGGGCATGGTGATCCGCCAGTACACCGTGGCGGAGGTCGGTTTGGTGCAGTCGGCGTCGCTGGCGAAGTACAGGGTGTCGGCGTCCGAGTCCATGGTGAATGTCTGCTGCTGACCCGGTTCCAGGCGTTGCGGCCCGAACTTCTTGCCGACCGATGCGGCACCGCCGCCGACGGTCCGCAGCTTGTCCATGGTCCGGTACCCGACCGCGAACTTCTCGTTGCCGGACACCGCGACGTCGAACACGCACCGGTCGTACAGCTCCCGAGGCACACCGGCACAGGCCTTCTCGCCCAGGGCGCGCTCCGCAGTGGACAGATCGTCGAGCGTCAGCGGCTTCTTCGGCAGGTCCCGGCGGGTGAACGTCTCGGTGGACTCGCCGGGTTCGTAGTCGAACAGTGAGTCCTTGACCCGCCAGCTGTCGCCGATCTTCTTGTACAACGTGTCGAAGTCCGGCTTGTCATAACGATGTCCGCCGCGGTCGAACATCGCCGTCCCGTCGAACGGCCCGACCAGCCCGTGCAGCTTCCCGTTCCTGGCCGCCGCCGGACCGAACAGCACACTCAGGCTGTCCGGCGCCCCCGCGTTGATCACCCACATCTCCGTGCCGTCCGGCCAGCGCACCGAGTACCCCGCGTCGATCGGTGTGAGCTTGCCGCCCTTGGGCAACGTGTCGGCCAGCATCGGCTTGCCGTTGATGTGCACCCGTGGCCGGTCCTTGTCGGCGTAGAAGGAGATCCGGTCACCCATGACGTTCGCCGCCACTGCGGTGTTCATCGAGGCCGAGTCGCTTTCCTTGCCGTCGAACTTGATCCGCGGCTGCTGCCGCACCTGGATCTCCAGATCCCCGCTGTCCGACCGGATCAGCGTGAACTCGCCCGAGGCCTGGAAGTCGAAGTCGTGACCGTCCACACTGGTCAGATGCGGATCGCCGATGGTGGCCGGTTTCGGCTTCGTACCTGATGATCCGGAACCCCCACCACCGCCGCCCGCGTGCTTCGGAGCCCAGGCCGGCTGCGGATGGGGTGCCGGCTTGCGGCGTTCCCGCTTCTTCTTGCAGTACTCCTCAAGGGTGTTGACGTCGGTGAGGACCTCATTGCCCGCCTCACCGCCGGGAACGGCGAGCCAGAACGGCGGCTGGATCGGGTCGATGTGCTCGCCCGCCCGCTCGGTGTCCTGCGGGCACGTGCACTCCTCGCCGAGGCAGTAGTCGCCTTCGGTGATGTGCTTTCGTTCGAGCCCCGCACTGTCGTGCACATGGATCGGGTTCGCGGCGGTGACCCGGAGGATTCCTTCCAGACCGTCGAAAATGGACACCTGTCCGACCTTCCCGTCGAACTTGTCGACGGTGACTTTTCCGTCCCGGGCGAAGGTCTCGAACCGCCACGGCTTGTCCGGTGACACGTCGGTGCCCCGGACCTCCCACGCGTCGCCGAAGGCGGGCTCGCGCAGGCGGGCGGAGGTCAAGGTGTCGTACACGTCGTCATCCGCGCCACCGACCGCCAGGTAGTAGCTGTTGCCGTCCAGTTCACCGCGCGCCCACAGTTGCGGCACGGCGCTCAACACGGGGTGCCGCAGGTCGTAGAGATGGAACCACCAGCCCATGGCCGAGTCGAACCGTTGGTACAGGGACATGTCCCTGGTCAGGTAGTTCGGCCACGTCGTCGGGAACGCCGAGCCGACCACCAGGGTCGCAGCGAACTCGGCGAAGCCGTCCTGTTCCCAGTTGGGGCCTTTCCGGTACACCTCGGTATCGGGGAATGTGTACCCCTGGATACAGTGCATGACCTCGTGCGCGATGGTGACCTGGTTCGCCGGGGACAGCCCGCCCCTCGCGCCGGTCCACACCGGTCTTGGGAAATGCATGACGCACCGCGACGCCGGTCCGCCCTTCGGGTAGACGTGATGGCCGTTGTCCTCTGTCTTGACCACTTCGCCGTCCGCCAGCGGATGGGTCCATGCGCGTGCTTCGTCGTCGATGTCGAGCAGCGTGAACTCGGGGGCCGGGATCCGGAACTTGAGCCGGAGCAGGCCGGTGAACTGCGAGACGAAGTCGTCCACTGCCTTGCGGATGACCGGGCGGGCAGCGTCCATTTCGGACTGTTCGGCCGCGCGCAGCCGCGCTGGCTGGTCGGCGGGCACCGTGATCACCTTGGCGACGGCCTGCTGTTGTTCTTCGGTCAGTTCCTTCCAGTGGCTGAGCACGGAGTTGAGCGCGCCGGTCCCGGAAACCTTGAAGCCGGGTGGATCCGGTTTCGCCGGGGGCATCGTGACGCCCGGGAGCGTTCCGAAGAGGGCCGAGAACTGCCACAGGGCCGTCTGCAGGCTGACGGTGCCGTCGGCGTTGATGGACCGAGCGATCAGCTCCGACACGGTCATCTCGGTCGATGCCTGGCCGTGGTCGATCGTGTCACAGGCGGTCGTCAGGCCGGCGGTGATGGTCAGGGCCATCGCGGCGGCGAGGAGGCGTGGGCGCATGACGTTCCTTAGCGGTGGCGTTGGCGTCGCAGCACCGAGAGGGCGCACACGGTCAGGGCGACGGTCAGGACGAGCTGGACGGTGAGGTCGAGGAGCCACGTTGCGGCGTCGGGAGTCCACAGTGGATCGAGTTCGGGGGACAGGCCGGGCAGGCCCGCGGTGCTCGCACCCATGGCGAAACCCCAGCGGGCGGGCAGCAGCCAGGACAGCTGGGCGATGCCGGGGGTGTCGTAGACGGGGAAGAGCATGCCGCACAACAACAGTTGCAGGATCAGCACGACGACGAGGATCGGCATGCCGCGGTCCGGGTTGGCGATCAACGCCGAGATCAGCAGGCCGAGGGCCATGATCGCGATGGTCACGGTCACCAGGGCGACGACGATCTCCATCTTGCCGTCGCCGAGTATCGTCGGGCGGGGCGGCGCTGGGGTGTTCAACGTGCCGAGGACGCCGACCAAGATGGCCTGGATCGTGCCGATCAGCCCTAGTACGGCCAGTTTGGAGCCGAGGTAGGCGCCGGGGGACAGGCCGATCGACTTCTCCCGGTGGAAGATCGCGCGTTCCTTGACCAGTTCGCGGAACGACGTGGCGTACCCCATGAACGCGCAGCCGAGCACGAGCAGCAACAGGACCTGATGCGGGTCGTCCCGTTCCGGGCTGGATCTGGCTGCGGGCAGGGACAATCCGGAGCTGCCGGGGAAGACGTGCGCGAACACACTGAGTACCAGGGGAAGCGCCAGCAGGAACAGCGCGTACGCGCGGTCGGCGGCGATCACTGAGAGGTAGCGCCGGGACAACACGCTGAACTGCCGCAACGTCGACTGGCGGCGAGGTGGCTTGTAGAGGCGGGTGGGTCGTGGGCGGGCCGGTGCTTGGGTCGGTGTGACGTAGCGGGCGTATTCCGGGGACTCGCGGAACTTCTTGGTCCAGTCCACGTCCCGGGACCGGTCCAGCAACAGGAACATGTCCGCGAAGTCGGCCTGCCCGAAGTACCGCAACGCTTCGCTGGGCGGGCCGAAGTAGGCCAGGCGGCCACCGGAAGCGAGCACGAGCACGCGGTCGCAGAGATCCAGTTGCGAGGGGGAGTGGGTGACCACGACAACCGTCCGGCCGCCATCGGCGAGGCCCCGCAACGTCTGCATGACCGACTTGTCCATCCCCGGGTCGAGGCCGGAGGTGGGTTCGTCGAGGAAAAGCAGCGAGGGGCGGGTGAGCAGCTCGAGGGCGACACTCGTGCGTTTGCGTTGCCCGCCGGACAACGTGCTGATCCGCTGGTCCTCGTGCCCGGTCAGGCCCAGCTCGGCGATGACCTCCTCGACGCGGCGGTTGCGGTCGGCAGCGGGGGTGTCGACGGGGAAACGCAGTTCCGCCGCGTACCGCAAGGCCCGCCGAACGGTCAGCTGCGGGTGCAGGATGTCGTCCTGCGGCACCAACCCGATGCGCTGCCGCAACTCGTCCATGGCGTCGTACAGATCGCGGCCCTCATACGTCACCTGACCGCTGTCCGCCGGTCGCTGGCCGGTGAGCGCACCCAGCAACGTGGACTTCCCAGCCCCACTCGGCCCGACCACCGCGAGCACACACCGTTGCGGCAGAGCGAAACTCACCCCGTCGAGCAAGCGCTTGCCGGACCGCGTGACAACCAGGTCGCTGGCCGCGAAGCTGATGTCACCATCGTCGGTGTACTCGACCAACGTGCCATTCTGCAGACGCAGCAACGCATGCCCGATACCAATCACGTCGTCCGGGGTGATCTCCTCCTGGGCGACCCGGCGGCCATTGACGTGCGTGCCCGTCCAACTCCCCAAATCGACGATCTCCCAGCGACCTCCGACCTGACGTAGCTCGGCATGCCGTGGCGAAACCAACTCATCGGACAGCACCACGTCGCAGTCGCGTGCCCGGCCGATGGTGATCTTGACTGCGGCCGCGACCTGGTGCATCGCCGTGGGTTTCCGGTTCCACCAGCCGTGGGAGGAGGGCGGGGTGGAGGGCGTTGCTGGTGTTGAGGAGGAGGACTGCGGAGTTGGCCAGGGCGTGGCAGATGAGGGCGGCGCTGGTCGGGCGAGTGGTGGGGAAGCGGGCGCGGCTGGTGATGGGGATTGCCCAGCTGGCCATTGCGCGGGCGGCGCTGGAGGTGATGGTGGGGCGGCCGCGGCGCGGGCGCTGTGCCAGTCGAAGGCCGGTTTCGCGGCGGAGTCGGCCGCTGAATTTCCCGCGGGCTTCGCCACGGGGTGCACGGCGGGGTTCGCCTCGGGTTGGGCGGGGCTCGCGACCGGTTGGGCGGCGAGGTGCGCCGCGAGGTTCCCCGCGGGCTTCGCCCCGAGGCTCGCCACCGGTTGGCCCATCGGTTGGGCGGCGGGGCTCGCCATTGGTTGGGCGGCGGGGTGAGCTGCAGGGCTTGCCACCGGTTGGGCGGGGGTCGCCTTGGGTTGTGCGGCTGGTGGTGAGGCGGGGTGGTTGGCGCCGTTGTTGGGCTCCACCTGGGTCCACCATGGTCCTGCGGCGGGGGGGGCCGGTGGGGTGAGGGCGGTGCGGGCGGCGTGGGCGAGGTCGGCGACGGAGTCGTAGCGGTCCGTGGGTTTCTTGGCCATCGCCTTGGCCACCACGGTGTCGAAGGCTGCCGGGACTCCTGGCTTGATCACGGACGGTTTGGGTGGTGGCTCATTGATGTGTTTGGCCAGGATCGCGTAGGTTTCCGCGCCGGTGAAGGGTTTCCGGCCGGTGAGGCACTCGAACAGCAGGCAGCCCAGCGAATAGATGTCCGCGCGGGGGTCTACTGTGCCGCTTTCGAAGCGTTCGGGGGCCATGTAGTCGACCGAGCCGATGGCGGCGCCCGCGACGGTGAT
>CBIMJO010000462.1:0-7293 GCA_966244135.1 uncultured Actinocrispum sp.
TGTGCCCGGTCAGCCAGGGGTGGGTCCGCGTCGAGACCCGGCCGGTGAACAGCAACCCGTCCGAGTCGGGCAGCGTGATCGGGTCACCCAGCAACGGCGCGGTGTTCGCCGCCTGGCTGATCCAGAACCGCCTGCGCTGGAAGGGATACGTGGGCAGCTCCACACGCCGCGCGCCCGCGAACACCGCGTGCCAGTCGATGTCGATGCCCTGCACGAACCCGCGGCCCAGGGCCAGCATCAGTGCCTCGGCCTCGGGCTTGTCCCGGCGCAGCACCGGAATGCCGCCCTCGGCGACCATCGCCGAGAGCACCGCGTCCGGCCCGACCTCCAGGAACGTCTTGGCACTGCGGGCTTCCAATGTCTGGACGGCGTGGTGGAACCGGACCGCCTCACGCACGTGCCGGACCCAGTACTGCGGGTCGGTGTGCTCGACGATCTCGCCGGTGAGGGTGGAGACCAGCGGGATCCTCGGCGCCGCGAACGTGATCCCCGAAGCGATCCGGCGGAACTCGTCCAGCATGCCGTCCATGTGCGGGGAGTGGAACGCGTGGCTCACTCGCAGCCGCCGGGTGCGGTGTCCCTGCGCGGCCAGCATTTCGGCGATCGCGACTGCCTCGTCCTCGTCGCCGGAGATGACCACCGAGTCCGGGCCGTTGATCGCGGCGATCGCCACTGTGCCGGTGAGCAAAGGAAGAACATCCTCCTCGGTCGCCCGGACCGAGATCATCGCGCCACCGGACGGCAGGTCCTGCATCAGCCGTCCCCGCGCGGCGACCAGCCGGGCCGCGTCGGCGAGACCGAAGACCCCGGCGACATGCGCGGCGGCCAGCTCACCGATGGAGTGCCCGGCCAGGAAGTCCGGCCGCACACCCCAGTGCTCCAGCAGCCGGAACAGCGCGACCTCGATCGCGAACAGCGCTGGCTGGGTGTAGCCCGTCTGGTCCAGCAGCTCGCCGCCGCTGAACATCACGTCCTTGAGCGGCCGGTCCAGGTGACGGTCAAGCTCGGCGCGCACCTCGTCCAGAGCCTGTGCGAAGACCGGGTAAGCCCCGTACAGTTCCTGCCCCATGCCGGTGCGCTGGCTGCCCTGACCGGTGAACAGGAACGCGAGCTTCCCACCTCGTGGGCTGCCCTGCATCGGCAGTTCTTCCAGCTGGGTACGCAGTTCCGCGTGGTTGCGGCCCACGACCACCGCACGGTGGTCCAAGGCCGCCCTGGCGGTCAGGGAAAACCCGATGTCCGCGATGTCGGCGTCCACAGTGGCCAGTTGACCGGCCTGGGCACGAAGGGCCTCGGGCGACTTCGCCGACAGCACCCAGGGGACGACCGGCAGGGTCGTGCCGGGCCGGGCGTGCTGAGCCGGGGGTTCCTCGATGATCACATGCGCGTTGGTGCCGCTGATACCGAACGACGAGACCGCCGCCCGGCGAGGGGAATCGCCTACCGGCCACAGCATCGGCTCGGTCAGCAGGGCGATCCCGCCGGTGGACCAGTCGATGTGCGGGGAGGGCTCGTCGGCATGCAGCGTCTTCGGCAAGGTGCTGTGCCGCATCGCCATGACCATCTTGATCACGCCCGCCGCGCCGGCCGCGGCCTGGGTGTGTCCGATGTTGGACTTCACCGAGCCCAGCCGCAGTGGCTGGGCCCGGTGCTGGCCGTAGGTGTTCAGCAGTGCCTCGGCCTCGATCGGGTCGCCGAGCGTGGTTCCGGTGCCGTGCGCCTCGACCGCGTCGACATCCGATGTGGACAGTCCGGCGTTGGCGAGCGCCTGGCGGATGACTCGTTGCTGGGAAGGACCATTCGGCGCGGTAAGGCCGTTGGAGGCCCCGTCCTGGTTGACCGCCGAGCCCCGGACCACCGCGAGAATCGGGTGGCCGTTGCGCTGGGCGTCGGAAAGCCGCTCCACCAGGAGCATTCCGGCGCCCTCGCTCCAGCCCGTGCCGTCCGCGTCCTGACCGAAGGACTTGCACCGGCCGTCGGGGGACAATGCGCGCTGACGGCTGAACTCGACGTACGTCGTCGGAGTCGCCATCACCGTCACGCCACCGGCCAACGCGAGTGAGCATTCACCATTACGGAGTGACTGTGCGGCAAGGTGAAGGGCAACCAGCGACGAAGAACACGCGGTATCGACGGTGACCGCCGGGCCTTCCAGCCCGAACGTGTACGACACCCGGCCGGAAGCCACACTCGCCGTGCTGCCGATGGCAAGGTATCCCTCAAGCTCGTCCGGCGCGGCCGGGACGCTGGCGGCGTAGTCGCCGTACATGATCCCGGCGAACACCCCGGTGTCGCTGCCCCGCAAGGAAACCGGGTCCAGGCCGGCGGTCTCGAACGCCTCCCACGCGGTCTCCAGCAGCAGCCGCTGCTGCGGGTCGGTGGCCACCGCCTCACGCGGGCTGATGTCGAAGAACTCCGGGTCGAACAGATCCGCGTCGTGCAGGAACCCGCCGTGCCGGGTGTAGCTGTGACCGGGCTTCTCGGGGTCCGGGTCGTACAGGCCGTCGACATCCCAGCCGCGGTTGACCGGGAACTCGCTGATCGCGTCGGTCCCGTCGGCGAGCAGCCGCCAGAAGTCCTCCGGACCGCGCACACCGCCGGGGAACCGGCAGGCCATGCCGATGATCGCGATCGGCTCGCTAGTGGCCTGCGCCGCCTTGACTTCGGCCGGTTTCGCCGTCTCGGTCGTGAGCTGGGTGATGTGCTCGGCCAGGGAGCGAGCGGTCGGGTAGTCGAACACGATCCCACTGGGCAGTTTCAGTCCGGTCGCCGCATTCAGCCGGTTGCGCAGTTCGACCGCGATCAGGGAGTCGAAGCCCAGGTCTCGCAGCGCCTTGTCCGGGTCGACAGTGTCCGAACTGGACAGACCCAGGACCTTGCCGACGTTCTGGACGACCAGCTCAAGCGGATCCGCCGCCCGTGTCACCTGCTTGGGCTTGCGTGCCATGCCGCGCAGCATCGACGGGACCTCATCCAGCCCGGTGGTGTCGATCCGGGCCGTGACCAGGTTCGGCCGGTCCGCCCGCAGCGCCGCGTCGAACAGGGCCAGGCCGGTCTCGGCGCTCATCGGCACGATGCCGCCGCGGTTGAGCCGGGCGAGATCGGCGGTGGTCAGCTCGCTGGTCATACCGCTGTCCGCCCACATGCCCCACGCCATGCTGATCGCGCCTTCCCGTTGCCGGGCAAGGGCGTCGAGATAGGCGTTGGCGGCGGCGTAGTTGCCCTGCCCGGGGTTGCCAAGGGTGCCCGCGATCGACGAGAACAGCACGAAGGTGTCCACTGTGGTCAGTTCGTGCAGGTTCAGCGCCGCCTGGACCTTGGGCTGCCAGACGGTGTCGATGCTCTCTGGGGTAAGGGTGTCGATGGTGTGGTCGTCGAGGACACCCGCGGTGTGGATGACGGCCGAGAGGTTCTCGCCTGCCAACAATTCCGCGAGGGCGTCCCGGTCGGCGATGTCGCACGCGACGAGCCGGACGTTGGCGTCCAGGCTGGTCAGCTCGTCGGCATTGCGCGCGTCCGGGCCAGTACGGCTGACCAGCAGCAGGTCTCGCACGCCGTGCGCCTCCACGAGGTGGCGGCTGATCAGGCGGCCCAGCGTGCCGGTCGCGCCGGTGACCAGGACCGTGCCGGTCAGGTCCTTCGACGTACCCGCCGAGAGCTTGGCGGGGACGAGCCTGGGCGCGTAGGCCTGACCGTCCCGGACCGCGAGCTGTGGCTCGCCGACCCTGAGGTCGCCGTCCACGAGGGTGATCCGGCCCGGGTGTTCGAGCTGGGCGCTGCGGACCAGGCCCCAGACCGCGGCCGCGTCCAGGTCAGCGATGTCCTCGCCGTCGACCGAGACCGCGCCCTGCGTGCGCACCACGATGTCGGCGTCCGTGCCCAGCGCCTCTTGGAGGTCACGCAGGATCTGCTTGACTTCCCGGCCTTCGATGACGATCTGGTCGATGGTGGGCTCAGTGTCGACCGGGACCCAGGTGACCTGGAACATCGACCGCGCCGGGTGGAACTGCCTCGGCCGCAACGCCAGCGATCCCACGGACGCGACCGGCGTGCCTTCGAGGTCGGTCACAGTCACCCGGTACTCGTGCTGCCCGGTCGGGGACAGGTGAACTCGCAGCGTGCGTGCGGTGGTCGGCGCGAGCGAGACATCGGTCCAGCCGAACGGGACCAGCCCGGTCGTGCGCACGACGATCGGGTGCAACGCCGCGTCCAGCAGCCCTGGGTGCATCGCGAAGCCCGCCGTGTCGATGTCGTCCGGAAGCGTGACCTCGGCGAACAACTCGTCGCCCGCCTGCCACATCGCCCGCACCCCGGCGAACGACGGGCCATACTCATAGCCCTGGCCAGCCAGGTAGGCATAGTCGGCCGCAACGGGCTCGCCCTGAATGTCCACAGTGGCCGCTGTCGGCTTGGCCGGGCTGACCGTGCCGGAGGCATTGCGGGTCCAGGGATCGTCAGAGCCGGCCCGCGAGAACACCTGGAACTCGCTGCCGTCCAGGGTGACCTGGATGTGCACGCCCTGATCCGGCACCACGAGGGGGCTTTCCAAGGTCAGGTCGTCGATATGCCCGCCGAGGTGCACGGCCAGCTCGACCAAGGCGGTCGAGGGCACGAGCACAACGCCGTCGATGACGTGGTCGGCCAGCCACGGGTGCGTGCGAACTGAGAGGTGCCCGGCGGCCACCGTCCCGTCCGACCCGGCCAGCTCGACGACCGAGCCCAGCAACGGATGCCCGGCCGACGGACCGGCGAAGGCGGGCGCGTCGAGCCAGTACCGCTTCTCCTGGAACGGATACGTCGGCACGTCCACCAACCGTCCACCCGGGACGAATGTGGCCCAGTCGACATCCGCGCCCCGGACAAACGCTTGCGCGAGAGCGGCGACGGCCGTGTCCACCTCGGGACGGTCCCTCCGCAGCACCGGTGCGAGGGCGACGTCGCCGGCCAGGCTGTCCTCGGCCAGCGCGGTGAGCACCCCGTCCGGCCCCAGCTCCAAGAACGTGCTGACACCAAGGCTCTCCAGCAGCTGCACGCCGTCGCTGAACCGGACCGCGCCACGGATGTGCTCCGCCCAGTACGAAGGGGAGTCGAGGCGGTCGGCGATCTGCCCGGTGACATTGGAAACGACCGGGATCGTCGGTGCCGAGTACGTCAGGGCCGACGCGATCGAAGTGAACTCGTCAAGGACGGAGTCCATATGGTGCGAATGGAAGGCGTGGCTGACGCGCAAACGTTTGGTTTTGCGGTGTTCCCACTTCGCGGCGACCGCGAGCACCGCGTCTTCATCGCCCGACACGACGGTCGCGTCCGGGCCGTTGAGGGCGGCGATGTCGACGCCCTCGACCAGGGTCTCGCGCACCTCGGCCTCGCTCGCCTGGATGGACACCATCGCGCCACCGGACCGGGCGGCCTGCATGAGCCGGCCGCGAGCGGCGACCAGCGTGCAGGCGTCGGCCAGGGTGAACACCCCGGCGACGTGCGCGGCGGCCAGTTCGCCGATGGAGTGGCCCAGCAGGTAGTCCGGGGTGAGGCCGTGGTGGCCCACCAACCGGTACAGCGCCACTTCCAGGGCGAACAGTGCGGTCTGAGTGTGTTCGGTCTGCTGGAGCAGGTCCGGGTCCCCGAAGACGATGTCCTTGACCGGGTGCGGGAACTGCGCGCAGATCTCGTCGAACGCCTCGGCGAACACCGGGAACGACTCGTACAGCTCCCGGCCCATGCCCAGTCGCTGGCTGCCCTGGCCGGTGAACAGGAACGCGAGCTTCCCGCCGGTCTGGCCCTCGATGGTCGTGCCGTTCACCAGAACGGCCCGGTGATCGAACTTCGCGCGCCGCGCCAACGTAGCCGCGACATCCACTGGCGAGGCGGCGACCTCGGCGAGCTGAGTGAGCTGATCCCGCAGGGCGTCCGGGGACTTCGCTGTCACCGCCCACGGCGTGATCGGCGACGGCGTGCTTTCAGCGACCGCAGGGCCTTGTTCGAGGATCACGTGCGCGTTCGTCCCGCTGATCCCGAAGGAGGATACGGCCGACCGCCGCGCCCGGCCGATCTCCGGCCATGGCGTGCTTTCCGTGGCCAGCCGGACCTCGCCGGACGTCCAGTCCACATGGGACGACGGCTCCTCGACGTGCAGGGTGGCCGGGACGACGCCGTGCCGCATGGCCATGACCATCTTGATGACGCCTGCGACGCCTGCGGCGGCCTGGGTGTGGCCGATGTTGGACTTGATCGAGCCCAGCAGCAATGGTTCCGGCCGGTCCTGGCCGTAGGTGGCGAGCAGCGCCTGGGCTTCGATCGGGTCGCCGAGCGTGGTTCCGGTGCCGTGCGCCTCGACCACATCGACGTCTGAAGTGGACAGTCCCGCATTCGTCAAGGCTTGGCGGATGACTCGTTGCTGGGAGGGGCCGTTGGGGGCGGTGAGGCCGTTGGAGGCGCCGTCCTGGTTGACCGCGCTGCCCCGGATCACCGCGAGAACGGTGTGGCCGTTGCGTTCGGCGTCCGAAAGCCGTTCCAGCAACAGCAGACCGCCGCCCTCGCTCCACCCGGTGCCGTCCGCGGACTCGGCGAACGATTTGCACCGGCCGTCCGCGGACAGCCCGCGCTGCCGGCTGAACTCGATGAACGTGTGAGGAGTGGCCATCAATGCCACGCCACCAGCCAGGGCGAGCGAGCATTCACCGTTGCGGAGTGATTGCGCGGCAAGGTGAAGCGCGACGAGCGAGGACGAGCACGCGGTGTCGACGGTGACTGCCGGGCCTTCGAGGCCGAACGTGTAGGACACCCGGCCGGACGCGACGCTGGCCTGGTTCCCGGCGAGCAGGAACCCCTCGATCCCTTCCGGGGCGCGGTGCAGGCGGGAACCGTAGTCGTTGTACATCATCCCGGCGAAAACTCCGGTCCGGCTGCCGCGCAACGATCCCGGGTCGATGCCCGCGCGTTCGAAGGCCTCCCAGGCCGCCTGCAACAGCAACCGTTGCTGTGGGTCGGTAGCCAGCGCCTCGCGCGGGCTGATCCCGAAGAAGGCGGCGTCGAACCCGGCCGCGTCGTAGAGGAACCCGCCCTGCCGGGTGTAGGTCGTGCCCGGCTTGCTGGGATCGGCGTCGTACAAGGCATCCAGGTCCCAGCCGCGGTCGGCCGGGAACCCGGCGATCGCGTCCGTCCCGGTGGCCACCAGGTCCCAGAGCTGCTCGGGGGTCCGTACCCCACCGGGGTAACGGCAGCTCATCCCGATGATCGCGATCGGCTCGTCGGCGGCCACGGCCGCGACCGCACCGACCTCGGCCCGCGTCCCCG
>CBIMJO010000463.1:0-7250 GCA_966244135.1 uncultured Actinocrispum sp.
TCCGCCGGCCCACCCTCGATGACGTCTTCCTCAACCTGGTCGGTCCCCTCGGCGACGGGTGAACCGGCTTTCCCACGGCGCCGTCCCTGTACTCCCCCACCGGGACGGCGCCCTCTTGTGTCCGGGGCCGGTCCCCGGATTTTTGTTTCCCACAAAGGAGAAGTGCATGCGATTGAGACACCTTGTCGTCGCCGCCGCGGTTTCGGCCGCAGCGGCGACATTCGCGCCCGCTGTCGCGTCCGCCGCACTGGCGACGTGTACACCGAGCTACCTGCCGATCCCCGCGTCGATGACCGGTGGCGGCTCGGTCACCGTCGCCGACGGCCAGGGCGGGTACGCCGGCGAAGGCTACGTCAACGTCTTCGGCGGCAGCCGGTCGCTCCACATCCTGCGCTGGCAGGGCGGTCAGGTCACCGACTACGGCTACCTGACGGGCTTCGGCGACGACGCCACCGTCATGGCGGTCAACCGGGACGGCGTCGTGGCGGGATACGCGTACAACGGGAGCTTCCCGCGTGCGCTCCGTTCGCGCGGCACGGTTCTGGAGCCGTTGCCGGTCCCCGCGGACGTCGATTCGTCGTACGCGACCGGGATCAACGACGCCGGCGACATCTTCGGTTACGTGGGCAGGCAGTTCCAGCAGGGCATCATGATCTACACGGTGAACACCGCCGTGGTGTGGCCGGCCAGCGCGCCGGGCACGATCGTGCCGCTGTCCGGTCTGCCGGCGACCGGTCAGACCAAAGCGGTCGGGATCGACCAGGACGGCACGGTCCTGGTCGAGTACTACCCGACCAAGACCGACGAGTTCCGGGCCACCGGGCTGTACCTGTGGCGTGCGGGGGCCGCCCGCAAGCTCACCCTGCCGTCGGGCACCAAGTTCGTGGCGGGCAACACCATCTCCAACGGCCGGGTCGGCGGCTACACCCAGACCTCGGACATCGCGGACACCATCGGTGTGCTGTGGGACCAGAACGGCACGTTCCTGCGGCCGGCCAACAGCGCGGCGGTCAACTCGGTCAACCGCACCGGCCAGTCCATCGGCTACGCCCTGGACGAGACCACCGGTTTCTACGGCGTATGGCAACTGGGGCAACAGACTGCGTCCCTCGACGGCAGCCTGGGGGTGAACGTCTCCGCGGATGACGGGTCGATCGCGGGCTGGAGCCGTGGCTCGGAGACCGGCGCCAAGAACAAGCCCCGGGTGGGGGGGTGGGTCTGATCGTGTTCCTTAACAACCCCAGTGTGCCGCCCGGGCCCGCGGGGGCGGCACACTTGCGTTGCGGGAAGGGGCTAGTGGATCGAGACCGGGACGTGCGCCGGGAGCGGCTTGCCTTCCTGCCGTGCGGTGAAGGCCCGGGCCACCGCCTTCGACGGCCACCAGTTCGCGTTGCCCAGCAGGGTCATCAGCGAGGGCAGCACCAGGATCCGCACGATGAAGGCGTCCAGCAGCACGCCGATCGCCAGTGCGAAGCCGACCTGCTTGATCTCCAGCAGGCCACCGAAGACGAACCCGCCGAACACCGAGACCATGACCAGCGCGGCGCTGGTGATCACGCCGGCCGAGCCGGTGATGCCCTGCAGCACAGCCTGTTTGGTGGGCACGCCGCGCAGGGCGGCCTCCCGGATCCGGCTGACCACGAACACCTGGTAGTCCATCGAGAGCCCGAACAGGATCACGAACAGGAACAGCGGGACCCGCGAGACGATGAACCCGCCGGGCGGCAGGTCGAGCAGCCGGGCCGCCCAGTCGGACTGGAAGACGTAGGCGAGGGCGCCCATCGCGGCCACCGACGACAACAGGTTGAGCAGTGCCGAGGTGAGCCCGACCGCGACGGACCGGAACGAGACGGTCATCATCACGAACGTCAGCAGCAACAGGATGCCGACCACCAGGGGCAGTTTGTCGGCCAGGTGGGCGCTGTCCGAGTCGCGCATGGACAGCCCGCCGCCGACCGCGTACTCGGCGCCCTGCAGCTTGCCGACGGTGGTGGGCAGGTACTTCTCGTGCAGCTTGGTCAGCAGCTCACGCGACTCCGGCGCACTGGTGCCGTACGGTGTGCCGATCGTGATCACCTTGGTGCGGCCGTCGGCGGAGGTCTGGGTCTCCGAGGCCGAGCGCCCGGCCAGCAGCGGGTCGGCCTGCACCTGACGGTCCAGATCGGACAGTGCGGTGGCCAGCGCGCCCGGGTCGTTCGACCCGGCCCGCGCGGCGATGACGAAGTCGCTGCCCTGCGCGGGGAACGTCTTCTGCAGCTCCTCGTAGGTCAGCACGGACGAGACCTTGGTCATCCGGTCATTGGCGGGCAGGTTCAGCCGCATGTTCAACGCGGGCAACGCAAGCAGCAGCAGTGCGACGACCGACGCGACCAACGCGATCACCGGGTGGCGCACCGCGGGGCGCAGCAGCGCCGGCCACAACTTGCCCGGGCCCTGACGGTTGGTCAGCCGGCCGATCAGCGGCAGCCGCGGGCGGTCCACCCACCGGCCGAGCTTGGCCAGCAGCGCGGGCAGCACGGTCAGCGAGGCGAGCATGGCCACCGCGACCACGATCATCACGCTGAAGCCGAGCGAGGCGAAGATGATGTCGTTGGCGAAGAACAGCGCGGCGACCGAGGCCAGCACGGCGAACCCGGACACGATCACGGCTCGTCCCGAGGTGGCCGCGGCGAGCTCGACGGCGGCGGTGTGGCTGAGCCGGCCACCCGAGCGCGCCCGCTCCTCCCGTTCCCGGCGCAGGTAGAACAGCGAGTAGTCGACCCCGACCGCCATGCCGATCAGCATGATGATCGTCGCGTTCTGGCCGCCCACACCCGGCACGATGTGCGAGGACAACGCCGACAGGCCAATGGAGGCCGCGACCGCGGACAGCGCGACCAGCACGGGCACACCCGCGGCGATGATGGCGCCGAACGCGACCATCAGGATCAGCAACGTGATCGGCAGGCTCAGCTGCTCGGCCGACGCGGTGTCCGCGGCGGTCTTCTCGTCGACCTGGTAGCTGATGGAGGCGTCACCGGTCTGCTCGATCCGCAGCGCGGGATGCGCGGCCTGGGCCGCCGCCGTGGTGTCCAGCAACGGCTGTACGTGGTCGGAGGAGGTCGCCCCGGGGGCGACCATGACGACCGGGACCATCAGCGCGTTCCGGTCGGTCGACTCGACCGGGGCGCGCACCTCCTGAACCTCGGGCAGCGCACGCATGCGCTGGGCCAGATCCGTCGCGGCCGCGTCTGCCGCGGCGCGGTCCAGCGCGCCGGACTTCGGCGCGATCAGGACCTTCTCGATGCTCTGCGCCTTGATGCCGCCGTCGGCCATGATCGTCTGCGCCTGCCCGGCCTCGCCGACGCGGAAGTCCGCGTCCGTGGCGGTGCGGCTGCCGATCACGCTGCCCAGGGCCAGGCACAGCCCGACGAACACGATCCAGGCGGTGATCGCCCGCCAGGGATGGGTGGCGCTCCACCTGGCCACCCGGACCGTTACCTGTGTTTTTGCCACCGTGCTCATCTCCGCTCAATTCGTCTGATGTGGAATGCGAGGCCGGCGGCCCCGGTGGTTCGATACGACTAATTGTTCCGAAGCACACCGCGGTGGACACTGCTGCACACCCGCCGACTTGAGGTGGGGTTGCCCCTACCCCCGTTCGAGCAATTTCTATATTTTTTCCATACTCGTGAACAACAGCATGAAGCACCCGTGGCTGATCGAACGACCAGCCAGGGGTGCAACACTTTTCTCGCCCTCCTACCGGGCGACAGCCGTCACGCGAGCACCGGGAACGGGTTGTCCGAGTTCAGCTTCCCGGTCTGCAGGCTCTGGAAGACATTGAGCCGCTGCATATTCGTGGTGCCTTCGAGGAACTCGATCGCCCGCGCGTCCCGGACCCATTTGTCCAGCAGCGGGTGATCGGCCCTGGCACCGGGCCCGAAGAATTGGCAGGCGGCCAATGTCACCTCTTCGGCCAGCGCGGCGGCGCGCATTTTCGCCGCCGAGGCGAGATGGCCGTTTCCGGTGTCCGCGTCCACCGCGGCCGCGGCGAGGTGCACGAGCTCGCGGGTGCCCTCGATGCGCCTGCCCAGCGCGTCGATCCGGTCGGCCTCGGCCGGGCTCAGTGCCAGCCGGTTGGCCAGCACGTAGTCGTGGGCCGCCCGCGCGATGCCGACCGCGATGGCCGCGACGCCCGGTCTGAGCAGGTTGAACGTCTGCACGAACGCCCACAGGCCGCGGCGGATCGGCGGCAGGTGCCGGCCGAGGTACCTGTTCTCGGCGATCCGCACGTCGTCGAGCGTGATCGCGCCGATCCTGGCCCCGCGCAGGCCGAGCATGCCCAGCGGTTCGGCGTGGAAACCGGCCGCGGGAGTCTCGATGAGCACCGCCGTCAGCCCCAGCGGGCCGGAACCGGCGCGGGCGAACACCACCGCGATCTGCGCACGGGAGGCATTGCCGACGTATCGCTTGGCGCCGTTGAGCATCGCGCCCTCCCCGTCGGCCGCCGGGGTCAGCGAGGTCTCCACCGCACTGGCGTCGGAGCCCCGGTCCGGCTCGGTCAGCGCGAAGCAGGTCCACAGTGGACGTTCCAGCATCCGCCGGTAGAACCACTTCTTCTGCGCCTCGTCGGCGCACAGGCTGATCACCACGCCCGCCAGCAGCGGTCCCGGCGAGGCGACCAGCATGCCCGCGTCGGCGCACGCCAGCTCCTCCATCACGACCGCGCGCTGCAACGCCGTCGAACCGTCGAACCGGTGGCCACCGATCTTCTCGGGTTCGTTGCCGTACTCCAGCGGAATGCCCATCGTGGCCAGGAACCGCGCCGCGGGCAGGTCGAAGTGGTGCCGGATCGCCTCCGGGTCGCCGTCCAGCTCGAGCGCGGCCGACCGGAAGTCGGTGCCCCACTCCTTCAGCTGGGCCCGCAGGACGGTCAGCTTCTCGTCGAGGACGATCATCCGGACCTCCAGGCGTCGGCGATCAGCTCGGACACGTACGCCTCTTCGCCCGGCCCGCCGAGCACCATGCTGCTCGCGCCCAGCAACCGCAGCTGCGCACGGTCGGCCACGGTGATCCGGTCGTGCAGCTCGTCGGCGAACGGCGGGGTCAGCCCGCGCGCGTCGCAGCCGAGCAGCATCGCCCGGATCTCCAGCTGCTCGGCCGTGACGTCGGCGAGCGAGCCCTTGACCAGTTGCTGCTGCAGCAAAGTCGAGTCACCGGTGCGGCGGCCCCGCAGGTAGCGCAGGCACTTCTCGCGCAACCCCTCGGACCAGCCCAGCCGCAGCCACACCAGGCCCAGCACCCATTCGGCGCGCAGTTGGTCGTCCGGCCCGGCTGCCGGATCCGCGGCGGGACCGGTCCAGCGCACGGCTTCCAGCGGCCCGTCCGGCAGCTCGAAGCCCGCCAGCAACCGGATCCGGCCGGCCCCGGCGCCGAAAGTCACGCCATCCAGCCAGATCCGGCCGCCGAGCGCGACACCCGCGGGCAGCACGGAATGCCCGGCCGGGCCACAGGGAACCAAGCCGGGCAACAACTCCGAGCACAGCACATCGAGCGCGGCGGCCAGGCCCTCGTCCCGGGCCGCCCGATGACATCGCGACCAGATGGTGGTGCCGAGCGTCGCCCGCCCGGCACCGTCCACCGCGGTCACGCCCTGTCCCGGGCGTCGGCCGCCGGCCATGGCCGCTCGACGACGCACACGCTCAGGTCACCGGTCTCCGCCTCGTAGTCGGCCAGGACGACCCGGCCGCACGAGGTCGTGCCGAAGAACCTCGCCAGGCCCTCCCAGGTGGCCGTGCACGGGAACCCCGTCTCGGCACACCAGAGCGCCTCGGCGCGTTCCGGCAGGTCGCGGCCGGGGTCGATGCCGGTACCGGCGATCACCGCCACCGGCTCGTCCGGCCCGGCCACCTCACTGAGCACATCCGCCACCGCGGTCGCCACATCCTGCGGCCGCACCCCGGTCACCTGACGCAGCACCAGACCCGTCTGGCACTGGCGCTGCAACAACATCCCGATCGCCGCGTCACCGGACAGTGTCCGGCCGGTGTCGTACGGCAACGTGGCCTGGTCCATCAGCAGCACCATCGCGCTCTGATAGCCGTGCCGCCAGGCGTAGTCGCCCAAGACACGCAACGCGGTGTACGGCGTGCAGGAACCGCCGTCGGACAACGCGAACACCAACGACGTGGTGGGCAGCGCGTCGGACAGGTACGTCGCCGCCGAGAGCCGGCAGTCGATGTCCGGCGTGGCATGCGCCACCACCACGATCTCGATCGGACCGTCCGGTGTGGACATCGTCTCGATCAGTTCGGTCGCCATCGTGGTGAAGGAGTTCCCGCCGGACCGCTCGGCGACGTCCCGCCGGTAGCTGCCGCCGGACCCGCCGGTCAGGTCGGTGAAGTGCCGCACCGAGAAGGGATCGTCGACCCGGTAGCTCCCGCGCGGGAACCGGCGATGCACGATCCGGGCCAGCCCCAGGGGGAGGGCATCGGTCCGCTGCCGGACCGGGCCGGCGGCATCGGTGGTCCGGTACATCACTGGCCACCCGTCTCCGTCGTGACGAAGTCCGCCAGTGAGCGCACGGTGGCGAAGTGCTCCATCCGCAGGTTGTCCGTGTCGAACTCGATGTCCAGCAGCTCCTCCAGCTGCATCAGCAGCTCGAACACGCCGGTGGAGTCCAGGCCGAGCTCGTCGAACAGCCGGGAGTCCTCGGCGATCTCCGGCAGGTCGTCGCCGAGCACCCTGGTCAGTGCCGTGACGACCGCGCCCGCTACGCGGTCCCGTTCCGTTGCCCTGGCTGGGGTCTCGATCAGTTCGCTCATGATGCGCGCCGTCCTTCCGGTTGGTTCTGGTCACTGGCGTCCGGCCCGGCGGCCGGCACCGCCTGGCCGAACAGGTACTGCCGGTCGAGCAGGTCCTGCGCCCGGTCCCGCTCGTGCACGAGGTACGACTGTCCCTTGTGGACGAGAACCTCGGCGGGGTGGCCGTGGCTGAGGAACAGCACCGGTGAGGCGCTGGGGCCGTAGGCACCCGAGCGGAGCACGCCGACGAGGTCGCCGGGGCGCAGTGGCGGCAGGTCGATGTTCTTGCCCAGCGTGTCGTTCGGGGTGCACAGCGGGCCGGTCACGTTCCAGCTCTCCGTGGCCGGCTCGCCGGCCCGGTTGAGCAGGCGCATCGGGAAGTTCCGTTTGACGAAGGACCCGATGCCGACCGCGGCCATGTGGTGGTTGGTGCCCCCGTCGGCGATCGCGAACCGTTCGCCGTGC
>CBIMJO010000464.1:0-7248 GCA_966244135.1 uncultured Actinocrispum sp.
CGCACCACCGGCACCCGTCACAAGCAGCACCTCACCGGCTGGGTCCGCTGACCACACCCGGCCACTACCCCACCACACGTCTCTGACCTGCAGAGACGTTTCACCGACACACTCCGAGGGGACAGCCATGCCTACTTTCGAGACACCCCAGCCCATTTCCGTCTTGATCGAACTCGGCGTCGTGGGCCTGGCCCGCTTCGTCGCGAGCGACCGCACCGACACCGTCGTCGGCGTGCGCCCGACCGACGAGACCGACGAGTCCGACGTCAAGGCCGCCGGGCAGGTCCGCGCCGAGCTCGTCAACGGCGCGCTGCACATCGGCGGCACGCGGATCCGCGCTTTCGACTTCTCCCGCAAGACCCGCTCGGTCGACCTGACCATCGAGCTGCCCAGCGGTTCGCGGGTGGACGCCGATGTGCAGCTGGGCGACTTCCAGTGCGCCGGCCGGCTCGGCCAGACCAAGCTGAAGACGGCGGCCGGCAACGTCCAGGTCGAGCAGACCGGTCCGCTGACCCTCAACACCGGGGCCGGTCACGTCACCATCGACCACGTCGCCGGCACCGCCGAAATCCACACCGGCTCCGGCAAGGTGAGCGTCGGCCGCGTCGACGGCACCGCGGTCGTCAAGGACTCCAACGGAAGCATCGAGATCGACGCGGTCACCGGCGACGCACGGATCCGCTCCTCCAACGGCGACATCTCACTCGACCGGGCCGGCGCGGGCGTCGACGCCAAGACCGCCAACGGCGCCGTCCGCGTCGGCGAGCTGGTGCGCGGCACGGTCCACCTCGCCTCCGGAATGGGTGCCGTCGAGATCGGCATCGCCGAGGGCACCGCCGCCTGGCTCGACGCGAGTACGGGGTTCGGCCACGTGCGCAACCAGCTGGACGAGACCGCCAGCCCGCGGGAGTCCGACGAGACCGTCGAAGTGCATGCCCACACCGGCTACGGCGACGTCACCATCCGCCGCGCCTGACCTCTTGAGGAGTAACCATGTCCAACGCAATCTCGGTGACCGGACTGCGCAAGTCGTTCGGCGACAACCTCGTTCTCGACGGCATCGACCTGAACGTGGCGCAGGGAACCGTTTTCTCGTTGCTCGGCGCGAACGGCGCGGGCAAGACCACCACGGTCAAGATCCTGTCCACTTTGATCAGTGCCGACGCCGGTGACGCCCGGGTCGCGGGGCACGACCTGGCCCGCGAACCCGACGCCGTACGCGCCGCGATCGGTGTCACCGGCCAGTTCTCCGCCGTCGACGGGCTGCTCACCGGCGAGGAGAACCTGCGCCTGATGGCCGACCTGAACCAGCTCACCCGCGCCGACGGCCGCCGGCGCCCCGCCCAGCTGCTGGACCAGTTCGACCTGGTGGACGCGGCCGGCAAACCCGTGTCCACCTACTCCGGCGGCATGCGCCGGCGCCTCGACCTGGCGATGACCCTGGTCGGCAGCCCCCGGCTGATCTTCCTCGACGAGCCCACCACCGGGCTGGACCCGCGCAGCCGCCGGACCATGTGGCAGATCGTCCGCGACCTCGTCGCCGGCGGCGTCACCATCTTCCTCACCACTCAATACCTCGACGAGGCCGACGAACTGGCCGACCGCATCGCCGTCCTGGACCACGGCAGGATCGTCGCCGAAGGCACCGCCGACGAGCTCAAGCGCCGCATCCCCGGCGGGCACGTCCGCCTGCGGTTCGCCGACTCCCGCGGCCTCGAAGCCGCCGAGCGGGTGCTGGGCCAGGCCTCGCGGGACAACGACGCACTCGCGCTGCGGGTGCCCAGCGACGGCAGCATGCGCGCCCTGAAAGCCCTCATCGACCAGCTCGACGACCCGGCCATCGAGGTCGACGAGCTGTCCGTGCACACCCCCGACCTCGACGACGTTTTCCTGGCCCTGACCGGAAACCCGAAGAACGAGAAGGTGACCACCCGATGACCACCATCACCGCCCCGGCGATGGGCCTGAGGTTCCACCCGCTGCGCGACTCGATGACCATGTTGCGCCGCAACCTCAAACACATGCTGCGCTACCCGTCGATGACCGTGATGCTCATCGGGATGCCGATCATCTTCCTGCTGCTGTTCGTCTACGTCTTCGGCGGCACCATGGGCGCCGGGCTCGGCGGCGGCGGACGTTCGGCCTACGCCAACTACGTGGCACCCGCGATCCTCATCATGACGGTGACCGCGACGGTCCAGGGCACCGCGATCTCCGTCGCCATGGACATGACCGAAGGCATCATCGCCCGGTTCCGCACCATGCACATCGCCCGCGTGTCCGTCCTCACCGGACACGTCCTGGGCAGCGTCATCCAGGCCATGTTCAGCATCGCCATCGTGACCGGGGTGGCCGTGCTGGTCGGTTTCCGGCCCACCGCCGGACTGGACGGATGGCTGGCCGCGGCCGGGTTCCTGGTGGCCGTGACGTTCGCGTTCGTCTGGTTGTGCGTCGCGCTCGGCCAGGCCGCCAAGACCGTGGAAGCCGCCAGCAACACACCCATGCCGCTGATCTTGTTGCCGTTCTTCGGCAGCGGCTTCGTGCCCACCGACTCCCTTCCGGAAGGGCTGCGCTGGTTCGCCGAGTACCAGCCGTTCACGCCGATCATGGAGACCCTGCGCGGCCTGCTGATGGACAAGCCGGTCGGCGACAACTGGTGGATCTCGCTCATCTGGTGCGCCGTCATCGCCCTGGGCGGCTACCTGTGGTCCAAGAAGCTGTTCAACCGCGAGTACTCCCGCTGACCCGAAAGGAATGTGACGATGGACCACGGCACTGTCGACCGGCTGCCCCTCGCGCGTCCCGCGGGCTGCCCCTTCGACCCACCCACCGAACTCGCGCGCATCCGGTCGGAAAACCCGCTGGTGCGAATGACCTTTCCCGATGGGCACGAGGGCTGGCTGGCCACCGGCCACGCCCTGACTCGCGCCATCCTGGCCGACCAGCGCTTCAGCTCACGCTACGAGATCGCGCACTACCCGTTTCCCGGCATGGAGGAGTTCGCCGAACTGCCGGCCGCGCCGGTCGGTGACATGACCGGGATGGACGCACCCGAACACACCCGCTACCGGAGCCTGCTCGCCGGCAAGTTCACCGTCCGCCGGATGCGCCAGCTCACCGACCGCGTCGAGCAGATCACCGGCGAACACCTGGACGCCATGGCGAAAGCCGGTCCCGGCGCCGACCTGGTCCCCGTCTACGCGCAGCCGATCCCCGCGGTGATGATCTGTGAGCTGCTCGGCGTTCCCTACGCCGAGCGGGACGCCTTCCAGGCCGACGCGGCGATGATCACCGCGGCGGACGCCACCGTGGAGGAACGCACGAACGCCTACATCGGGCTGCAGAACTACATGCAGGAGCTGGTGCTCGCCAAGCGCGCCAACCCCACCGACGACATGCTCAGTGACCTCACCACCACCGACCTGACCAACGACGAGCTGATCGGCCTGGGCACCTTCCTGCTCGGCGCGGGCCTCGACACCACGGCGAACATGATCGCCCTCGGAGCGTTCGCCCTTCTGCGCAACCCCGCACAAGTCCCTGCCCTCCATGCCGATCCCGGTAACGCCGTCGAGGAACTGTTGCGCTACCTGAGCATCGCGCACACGGGACTGCGGACCGCGCTGGTGGACATCGAACTGGACGGACACATCATCAAAGCCGGTGAGTCGATCGCCATCTCCATCCACACCGCCAACCGCGATCCCCGCAAATTCGCCGACCCCGACACCCTCGCGCTGGACCGCAACGCCGCAGGCCATCTCGCGTTCGGCCACGGCATCCACCAATGCCTCGGCCAGCAACTGGCCAGGGTGGAAATGACCGTCGCCCTCCCAGCCTTGTTCACCCGATTCCCCACTCTCCGCCTCGCCGTACCACCCGAAGATGTCCCCCTGCGCCCCGACACCCAGAACATCTACGGCGTCGAACGCCTCCCGGTCACTTGGAACCCCTGACACACGACAAACTCTCAACAGGACAGCCGCCGGTATGCGCAAGCGTCCGGCGGCTGTTTCCTATGGAAATCGGCATCCCGCTGGAACCAAACACCCCAGTGGTCCATTGCGGACTTTGACTCCACCATTTCACCTGGATCTCGATGCAGCAGCCAGGAGACCAGCACCCCGATGTCACTGCGCCGGTTTGTGTGGCGATCCGCGTCCTGCTAACTCACACGGAGATGCCAGCCGTCCCACGGCGTCGCGTCTCAGCAGGTCAACAGCCTGATCATGTCCCAACGTCCCATCTTCGCCGCACCTGCTTCACCGGCTCGCGCACCGATGCCTACCATCTCGCCGCGGCGATCTGGGCCGCCGCAGAGACCCCGCATCGATGCCCCCGAGAGTGAGCCCCATGAAGAAATCAAGACTGCTCGTGACGTTGATGATGACGTTGTCGCTCATTGCCACGAGCACCGTGACCACGACGGCAGTAGCACATGCGAGCGCGTGCGACGGCCCGCCGTGCGGGATGGTGATCAACAATTCCGGCCAGATCATTCAGGTCCGGGCGAAGAACACCGATTCGGGGCCATGGGTCGTGTACAGCCTGAATCCCGGTGACATCAAGGGCGGCTGGGCGCACGACGGGATCGACATCGACCAGGTCTTCGTCCCGTTGGGCTGCGTGGCCAAGGTCACCATCACCGAATTGACCGGCGTCAAACATTCCATGTACTGGCCCGGGAACTGGGACAAGCTCGGCAGCGACCAGACGGTCGAGGTCACCGGCTTCTCCTGCCACGACGGCTACGTCTACGCGTGGGACAACATCTGGAACGACGAGAACTACGCGAACTTCTCCTGCCGCTGGCTGGACGACGACTACAACTGGGGCGACAACTGCGGCAACTTCCGCAACCGCGCCAGCGCGGTCCAGAACAACAGCGCGCACAACAACTCCATCAACCTCTACTTCCACCCCAACCTCACCGGCGCCTGGGCCTGCCTCGGCCCCGGCAGTGTCTGGCGCGACCTGCGGTACAACTACTTCAACCACGGATCGGGCCTCGACGGCTACAACGGGGCGATGAACGACGAGATCGCCTCCTCCAAGTGGGTCTCGTCCTGCTGATCAGCACGCCGAACGTCCGGTACCTCTGCGCGAGCGTGTCGCGGAGGCACCGGACCTCACCCGGCTACCGGAGCCGCAGGCTCTGACCGGATGCCGCCGGGACCGACGTGTGCGGGAAGTGACAGGCGGCCGGGTGCTGTACGGGCTCGTGCACCTCCAGCCGAGGTTCCTCTTCGGCGCACAGTTCCGTGGCTTTCCAGCAGCGGGTCCGGAATCGGCAGCCGGACGGCGGGTTCGCGGGGGACGGCGGTTCGCCGTCGAGGATGATCCGCTCGCGCGTCCCGCGCAGGGCCGGGTCTGGCAACGGCACGGCGGCGAGCAGAGCGCGGGTGTAGTGGTGGACAGGGTTGTCGAACACTTCCCGGGCGGTGCCGAGCTCGACCACGCGCCCGAGGTACATCACGGCGACCCGGTCGGAGATGTACCGGACCGCCGACAAGTCGTGCGCGATGAACACATAGGACAGCCCGAGCTCGCGCTGCAGCTTGCGCAGCAGGTTGACGACCTGGGCCTTGATCGACACGTCGAGGGCGGAGATCGGCTCGTCCAGGACGATGGTCCGGGGTTCGAGCGCGATGGCGCGCGCGACGCTCACGCGCTGCCGCTGTCCGCCGGAGAACTGGTGCGGGTACCGGTTGACGTGGTCCGGGTTGAGGCCCACCAGGTCCAGCAGCTCCCGCACCCGCGCGGTGCGCTGGTGGCGGGGCACGACATCGGTGTGGATCCGCAGGGGTTCCGCGACGATGTCGCCGATGGTCATCCTGGGGTTGAGTGACGAGTAGGGGTCCTGCATCACGATCTGGATGTTGCGGCGGGCGGCGCGAAGCTCGGCCTTGGTGAGGGTCTGCAGGTCCGCGCCCTCGACGAGGATCGACCCGGAGGTCGGCCGGTCGAGACCGACCAGCAGCCGGGCGAGCGTGGACTTGCCGCACCCGGACTCCCCCACCACGCCCAGGGTCTCTCCCCGGCGCAGCTCCAGGTCGACGTCGTCGACGGCGCGGACCTGGCCGGTCCGCTTGCGGACCACGACTCCGGTCCTGACGGGATAGTGCTTGGACAGCCGCTGCGCTTGCAGCACCAGGTCGGTCATTTCGGCACCAAGTCGGTCCAGAAGTGGCAGGCACTGCCACGGTCGGCGGTGATCGGCACGAGGACGGGTGCCGGGTTCTGTTGGCATACGGCCGCGCTGAGCTCGCAGCGCGGGTTGAACGCGCAGCCGTTCGGCATCCGGGTCAGCTCGGGCGGCGCCCCGGTGATCACGCGCAACTCCTCGTCCACGTTGTCCGCGCGGGGAATGGACTGCAGCAGGACGCGGGTGTACGGGTGAGCGGGCGAGGCGTACACGTCCGCCACCGGCGCCTCCTCCACGATCCGGCCCGCGTACATGACGCAGACGCGGTCGGCGACCTCGGCCACGACCCCCATGTCGTGCGTGATCAGGATCAGCCCCATCTTCCGTTCACGCTGGAGTTCCTTGAGCAGAGCCAGGATCTGCGCCTGGACCGTCACGTCGAGCGCGGTCGTCGGCTCGTCGGCGATCAGCACGTCCGGGTCGAGTGCGAGCGCCATCGCGATCATGACCCGCTGGCGCATGCCGCCGGAGAACTGGTGCGGGTAGTCGTTCACCCGCTCCTTCGCGGCCGGGATCCGTACCATCTCGAGCAGTTCGACGGCACGTGCCTTGCTTTCCGCCCGGCCGCAGCCGCGGTGCTTGCGGAGCAGCTCGCCGATCTGGAAACCGACCGTCAGAACGGGGTTCAGCGCCGACAACGAGTCCTGGAAGATCATCGCGATCCGGTTCGCGCGCACCGGCCGCCGGTCCTCCTCGGCCAGTTGCAGCAGATCGACACCGCGGTAGCGGACCGCGCCGGCGGTGATGAACCCCGGCGGGCTGTCGAGAATGCCGGCGATGGCTTGCGCGGTCACGCTTTTGCCGCTGCCCGACTCGCCGACGATGGCGAGTGTCTCGCCTGGCGCGAGGGAGAAGCTCACGCCGTTGACCGCGTGCGCGACACCGTACTGGGTGCGGAACTCCACGTGCAGGTCGGCCACCGCGAGCAGGTCCGCGTCCTTGTCGAAGGACACCGGACGCCTGCCCTTCTTCTTGTCCCGCTCGGTTTTCCGGGTCACGCCGAGCTTGGGGTCCAGCGCGTCCCGGAGTGCGTCGCCGAGCAG
>CBIMJO010000465.1:0-7247 GCA_966244135.1 uncultured Actinocrispum sp.
TCAACTAGAGGTCGTGCCTGCACTCACGTGGGTGATCGACTTTGACGGAACCCTGCCGGAGAGGGTGGGGGCACCCGATTTCCCGGGTGGGGTCCTGGGGTGTGGGTGTGAAGATTCCTTCTGTCGGGTATTCCGGCGTTGTCGAGGAGGAATCGTCATGACGGCCGCAGCGAGGCGATACGCCAGGAGATGCCGCGAGCGTTATGCCCGGGGAGGTCGTATGGGAGACAAGCCGAAGCACCTGATCGAGGAGTTCGTCGGCAAGGTCAAGGAAGAGTGGGGCGAGTACACCGGCAACCCCGCTCTGGAGGTCGAAGGCGAAGCCGAGGCCGAGCAGGCCAAGGCCGAGCTCGAGGAGGAGTCCACTAAGGACTAGTGCCGGCGACCAACGCCCGGAGGCCGTGCTCGAACTCGGCGTCCCGGTCGATGCCGCCGGACACCAGAGCGTCCAGAAGTGTGGGCGGCATCGAGGAAATGTCGGGCCCGCCCGCGCGTTCGGTCTGCTCCTGCAGCACGAACCCGTTGACGTACTGCGAGATCGCCTTGATCGTGCGGAACGCCCCCAGCGGCGTGAACCCGAGGGCGACCATGGCGGACAGTTCGGCCTCGAACCGCGCGATGCTGGTGTCGGTCAGGACGGCGAACCCGGCCACGATCCGCGCCCCGTCGCGGTGGGCCAACAACGCGCCGCGGTAGGCGCGGGCGCTGCGCAAAAGCCACTCCCGCCACGTTTCGCCGGACCGCGGCAGGCCGATGTCCGCGGTGCGGATGATCTCGTCGGCCATCCCGTCGAGCAGCTGGTCCTTGCTGCGGAAATGCCAGTACAGCGCGGGGGACTGCACGCCGAGGTCGGCGGCGAGGCGCCGCACGGTGAGCCCGTCGAGGCCGACGTCCTTCAGCAGCCGCAACGCGGCCTCGATGATGCTCTGCCTGGTCAGCCCGGGCCGATTGACACTCACCCTAGTCACCTTAGCAGTGCTAAGCTCGCCTTAGCGATGCTAAGGAGGGGGATATGGACGTACTGCTGGTCGGCCCCGGGATGGACGACGGAACGAGGTGCGTGAAGCTCGCGGAACAGCTCAAGCACCGGGCGGTGATAGTGCGCAGGCGGCGATACCAGCTGGACCTGCCGAACTGCGAGCTGGCGGACGAGGTCGCGGATGTCATCGAGGCAGCGAGAGGGTGTGAAAGCCCAGCGATCCTGTACGGCCACTCGTCCGGCGCGGTCGTCGCGCTGGAAGCCCTTGTGGCGGCGCCGGAACTGTTCAGCAAAGCGGTGATCTACGAGCCGCCGTCGGTGATCGACGCCCCGCACGCCGGCCCGGCCACCGACCGCGTTCAGGAGCTGCTCGCGAAAGGCAAGCCGGGCAAGGCTCTGCAGATCTTCCTGCGGGACGTCGTGTGGATGCCGGCCCGGGAAGCCTGGCTGGTGGGCAAGATCGTGGGCCTGACCAAGGGCCGGCTCGTGCCGCGCCAGGTCGACGACATCCTGGCCATCGACGCACTCGGTGTCCGCCTCGACGCCTACGCCCAGATCAAAGTGCCGGTGGTGCTGCTCGGCGGCGACCGCAGCCCGAAGCACCTCACCGAACGCCTGGACGCCCTCGCGCGGGTGCTGCCGGCCGCGCAGCGGGTCGTGCTGCGCGGCCGCGATCATGGCGCGGACCTGGCCGCCCCCAACGAGGTCGCCCGGGTCATAGACCTTTGACCAGGCCGCCGTCGATCAGGTAGTCGGTCCCGTTGATGTTGTTCGGCGAGGCCGCGAACGCGATCAGCTGGGCGACCTCCTCGGGCGTGCTGATCCGCTGGGTCGGGATGGTGAAGGTGGCGCTCATCTGCTCGACCATCTCCGTGTGGGTGAGGCCTTGGCGCTTGGCGAGCTGGCCGACGAACCCGTCGGGGTCGGTCAGCGTGCCGGTGCTCACCGGACCGGGCGAAACCGTGATGGCGCGGACGCCCTGCGGGCCGAACTGGAGCGCGATCACCCTGGTGAGAGCGTTCAGCGCCGCCTTGGCAACGCTGTAGTTGCTCGGACCGGTGCTGGCGTCGCGGGCGGCGGTCGACGAGACGTTGACGATCACGCCCTTGCGCTGCGCCAGCGACGGCAGCGCGGCCCGGGTCGCCCACAAAGCGCTGTAGAAGTGCAGGTTGAAGGTCCGCTCCCACTCGCTGTCCGGCAGGTCGACCAGGCTCTGCACCGCGCCCTCGACGAACTCGGCGTGATCGCCCATGCCGACGTTGTTGATCAGCACGTCAATGCCGCCGAACCGGCTCACCGCCTCGTCGACCAGCCGGCGCGGACCGTCCGGTGTGGACAGATCGCCGATCACCGCGTGCGCCCCGGTCTCCTTGAGCTCCGCGGTGAGCGTGCGCGAACCGCTGACGACGTTCATGCCCTCGGCCAGCAGCAGCCGCACGACGGCCAAGCCGATGCCCTTGCTGCCACCTGTGACCACAGCGGTCTTGCCAGCCAGCTGCAGATCCATCGATGAACCCCCTAAGAATCGGACCGATCGGTCCCGGACTGATCGGTCCGAATCGTGGCCCTGCTGGCGAGGGGGTGTCAACCACTGGAATCGGACCGATTGGTCTGTTAAGGTCCGCGCGTGGCCCGCAAGCGCGACCCGGACAGCCGGGACAAGATCCTCGAGGTCGCGACGCGCCTGTTCGACGCCCGCGGCGTGCACGCGGTCGGCATGCAGCAGATCGTCGACGAGATCGGCTGCGGCAAAGCCTTCCTGTACAGCGAGTTCGCCACCAAAGAGGAGCTCGTGATCGCGTATCTCAACCGCTACCGCGAAGGCGTCATGGTCACGATGGCCCAGGCCGAGGCGCGGTTCCCGGACGATCCGGCGCGCCAGATCGTCGCCATGGTCGGCATTGTCGCGGAATGCTCGCTGCAGCCCGGTTTCCGCGGCTGCTCGGTGCGCAACGCGCACGCCGAGTTCCCGGACGAGGACCACCCGGCGCGCAAGATCGCGATCGAGTACTACGACGAGGTGCACGGCCACCTGGTCGACCTGGCCACCCGCGCCGGCGCGCCCGATCCGCGCACGCTGGCCGACCGGATCATGCTCATCGTCGACGGTCTGCACTCCAACGCCGCAGCTCGCGGCCACGATGGCGCGGCCCCGGCGGCGACCGCGTTCGCGGCGGACGTGGTGCGCGCGGCGCTGCGCCCCCTTTCGCACACTCAGTAACCGCCAGATGGCGGGTTGTGTTTTCCTGTTGCCTTCCGTTACATGGTGTTGACCTGTGGGTGACACTGGGAGGCTCACATGCGCGGTTCTGTTCGCTTCCTGATGGTCCTCGTTCTGTTCGCCGCTGGTGTTGCGGTCACACCAGCGACTGCGGCGCCACCAGGGCCCGACGCGTACGCGTACCTCGACAACCCGCGCATGACCGGCGAGGGGCAGGAGGCCCCGCATGCCGAGCTCCGGCCGTACGGCGACACCGCGTCGGCCGCCCGGCACGAGGAGACCACGCCGTTCACCGCATCCCTTGACGGCGCTTGGAAGATCGCGATGGCGCCGCGCCCGCAGGAGGTCCCGGCCGGGTTCTTCGCCGAGGACTACGACGTGCGCGCCTGGCAGACGACGAGCGTCCCGCACACGCTGCAGACCGCCGGTCTGGACCACCCGATGTTCCGCAACATCCCGGAGGAGATCTGGCCGGACAACCCGCCGTTCGCGCCCAAGGACATCAACCCGACGGCGGCCTACGTCCGTGACTTCACAGTGCCCGAGCGCTGGCAGGGACGGCAGAACCACCTGCGGTTCGAGGGCGTGACGGCCGGATACTTCGTGTGGGTCAACGGCAAGTACCTCGGCTACGACCAGGGCGGTTACACGCCAGCGGAGTTCGACATCTCGGCGGCGCTTCACCCTGGCAGCAACCGGATCGCCGTGCAGGTCCACCGCTGGGGCTCCGGGTCGTACCTCGAGGACTACGACCAGTGGCGCTACAGCGGGATCTTCCGCTCGGTGTGGATGTACTCCACGCCGACGACACACATCCGCGACCTGGCCGTCACCACCGACCTCGACGCGAACTACACCGACGCCACGCTGATCGCGCGCGTCTCCTTGGCACGTCAACGGGCCGGAGCGCTGGCTGTCCGGGCTTCGTTGCGGGACACCAAGGGCGCTGAGGTCGCCGCATTCACCGGCACCACAACAGGCAATGACTTAACACTGTCTACAGTGGTGCGCAACCCGCTCAAGTGGACCGACGAGACCCCGAACCTGTACACGCTCGTTCTGACTCTAGGCAGCCACATCACGAGCGAGACGGTCGGGTTCCGGGAGTTCACCATCGCCGACCGGCAGCTCAAGGTGAACGGCAAGCGCGTGCTCTTCAAGGGCGTCAACCGATCCGAGACCGACCCGGACAACGGGCGGCACGTGCCTCGGTCCCGTCAGGAGCAGGATGTCCAGTTGATGAAGCAGTTCAACGTCAACGCCGTGCGCACCTCGCACTACCCGTCCGATCCGTACTTCTACGACCTGGCCGACCGCAACGGGATCTGGATCGACGACGAGGTCGACATCGAGACCCACGCGCACGAGTCGTGCCCCTCGGTCTGCCTCGCCGAGAAACCCGAGTGGCAGGACGCCTTCCACGACCGGTTCGTGGCCATGGTCCAGCGCGACAAGAACCACCCGAGCGTCTTCATGTGGGACACCGGCAACGAGGCCGGCCTGGGCAAGGCGCACTTCGCGATGGCAGACTGGGCCAAGGCGAACGAGCCGACCCGTCCGCTGTACCACCAGTCCAACTCGCCCGACGGCGACGCGCCCTACGCCACTGTCTGGGGCCCACGCTATCCATCGCCGGAAAGACTTGCGCAACAAGCCGTTTCGACGACAAAACCGGTGATCCTCGGTGAGTATGCGCACGCCATGGGCAACAGCTTGGGCAACTTCCGCGAGTTCTGGGACACCATCCGGGCCAACCCGCAGCTGCAGGGCGGGTTCATCTGGGACTGGGCCGAGCAGAACCTCCGCCAGGACGTCCGGATCACCCCGACCGGCTCGGACATCCTGGCGCACCTGAGTGGCAAGCCGTCCGTTGTGGACGGACATCGCGGGAAGGCGCTGGACTTCTCCGGGCTGGACGACTTCGTTGAGGTCTACCGGGACAGGCGGCTGGAGATCACCTCCCAGCTGACCCTGGACGCCTGGGTGAAGCCCGATACGTGGACCGGCGATTTCACCGTGGTCGCGAAGGGTGACCACGCCTACGCGCTGAAGATGAAGACCCAGAACACCTTGGAGTTCTTCATCCACAGTGGAACCTGGCGAGTCGTGCAAGTGCCTGTCCCGGCGGACTTCTACGGCACCTGGCACCGGATCACCGGAACCTACGACGGTACAACGCTCCGGCTGTACATCGACGGCAAACAGGCCGGGTCGACCGCGTTCTCAGGGCCGATCGACAACACCTTCTACGAGGTCAACATCGGCCGCAATCCCGAGGTGATGCAGGACCAGTACGGCGGCCGGATGGCCCACGGCGCGATCGACGACGTCCGGATCTACAACCGCGCGCTGCCTGCGGACGTGCTCGCCGCTGGCGGCGACCCGGCTGCGGACGCGGTGCTGGCGATGGACTTCGACAAGATCGAGACTCGCGGGACGTACCTGTCCAACGGCGAGAGCCTGTCCGGTGTGGACGGACTGATCGGGTCGGACCGGTTCGCCCAGCCCGAGACCGCCCAGCTCACCTGGGCGCACCAGCCGCTGCGGTTCAGCTATGCCAATGGTTCGCTGACCGTGCGCAGCGAGCGTCAGTTCGCCTCGACCGCCGGAACCACGTTGCAGTGGAAGGTCATCGAAGGCAGTCGGACGGTTTCCAGCGGCTCGCAGCCGTTGACCGTCGAGCCCAACAGTCAGGCGGTCGTGCCGATTCCGGTGCCTGCCAACCCCGATAACAGGGAAAGGTGGCTCACGGTCACCACTGTTGGCACGGTCCCCGCTCTGGACCAATTCTCGTTGGGCGGGAACGTCATCCCGGGTGCTGGAACGCCACCCGCGACAGGATCGGTGTCGGTTGTAGACGGTCCGAGCCAGGTGTCCGTCGCCGGTACGGAATTCCAGTACACGTTCGACAAGGCGTCCGGTGGGCTGACATCGATGCAGGTCAGAGGCGCGCAGCTGCTCAAGTCGGGACCGCAGCTGGATGCCTGGCGGGCGCCGATCAGCAACGAGACCTATGACTGGGGCAACGCGGAGGGCGTGAACTGGCGATCCGTGGGCCTGGACCGGTTGCAGACCAAGGCGAACTCCGTGTCAACAACGCAAAACCCCGACGGGACCGCGACGATCACCGTGGTCTCGACCGTGACCGGCCGGGCGGACGCGACCTTCGAGCAGACCCTCAAGTACACAGTGGACGCGGCCGGGACGATCCGGCTGGCGCACACCGTGAGCCCGCGCGGGGCTGTGCGGACGTTGCCCTACCTGCCCAAGATCGGCGTCAGTTTGGCTGTGCCGGACCGGTTCCAGCAGTTCACCTGGTATGGCCGCGGCCCGCAGGAGAGCTACAACGACCGTAAGGACGGCACTCCGGTCGGCGTGTACCGGTCCACTGTGGATGAGCAGTACGTCTCGTACTACCGGCCGCAGGACCACGGAAACCACACCGATACGCGGTGGGCGTTGCTGACCGATGGGCAGACCGGCGGGCTGCTGGTTTCCGGTGCGAACGACGTCAGCGTGACGCCGTATGACGACCTGGACCGGGCCGCCTACCCGTTCGAGCTGCAGCGCAACCCCGGGTGGGTGACCCTGCACGCGGACTACGCGGTCACCGGTGTGGGTGACACGCCGAACCCGGTCCGGGCCCGCTACCAGGTCCGGCCCGACCAGGACGTCAGCTCGGCGATCGTCATCCGGCCGCTCAGCGCGGCCGAGGTCACCGCCCGGGAACCGGCATAACCAGGCACTCCCGGGGTACCTTGACCGCATGGCACGGGCGATTTGGCGCGGTGCGATCAGCTTCGGGCTGGTCAGCATCCCGGTTGAGCTGTATCCGGCCACGTCGGACCACACCATCCACTTCAACCAGTTCCAGCGCGGCACATCCGACCGCGTGCGGTACAAACGGGTGAACGAGCGGACCGGTGAGGAGGTCGAGTTCGGCGACATCGTCAAGGGCCGCGAGGTCGACGACGGTGAGTTCGTGCTGATCGATCCGGAGGAGCTGGACTCGATCGCGCCCGGCCGGTCGCGCACGATCGACATCGA
>CBIMJO010000466.1:0-7232 GCA_966244135.1 uncultured Actinocrispum sp.
GCGTCACCTGCTGCTGACCAGTCGTCGGGGTCCGGAGGCGCCTGGGGCCGCCGAACTGAAGGCCTCGCTGGAGGCCCTTGGCGCTTCGGTGACCGTGACCGCGTGCGATGTCAGTTCTCGCGATGCGGTGGCGGATTTGCTGGCCTCGGTTCCGGCTTCGAATCCGCTGACCGGGATCGTGCACGCCGCTGGTGTGGCTTCGCCTGGCCTGCTGGGTACGTTGTCGCGGGACAAGTGGGAACCGGTGCTGCAGGCCAAGGCCGACTCCGCGTGGCACCTGCACTCGCTCACCAAGGACCTCGACCTGGGCGCGTTCGTGCTGTTCTCCTCGGCGGGCGGCATGGTTCTGGCTGCTGGGCACGCGAACTACGCTGCTGCCAACGTCTTGCTGGACGCCCTGGCCGCGCACCGGCAGGCAAATGGGCTCGCGGCCACCTCTGTCGCGTATGGAGTGTGGGACGGTGCGGGCGCCGGGCAGTTCCTCAACGAGGTTCAGATGCAGCGCATGCGCCGGCAGGGTCTTCCGGCTCTGTCCGCCGAGGACGGTCTGCGGTCGTTCGATGCGGCTGTTGTGAGTTCCTCGTCCGTGCTCGTGTCGTTGCGTGTGGACACAGTGGCTCTGCGATCGCGGACGGATGAGACGCCGGCTTTGCTGCGAGAACTGGCGAAGTCGACCAAGAAGGTCGCTCGCAACGGTGGTCTCGACGCTTCGGCGGTGAAGGAGAAGCTGGACGCGCTGGGTGCGGAGGAGCGCGCCGAGTTCCTCACGGCCCTGGTGCGGGACATGCTCGCCGCGGTGCTGGAGTACGCGTCCGGCGCGGAGATCGAGCCGGACCGGAACTTCGGCGAGCTGGGCATCGACTCGCTGACCGCCGCCGAGCTGCGGAACCTGCTCGCGGACGTGACCGGGCTCCGGTTGCCGACAACGCTTGTCTACGACTACCCGACACCCGAGGCCGTCGCCGTGTTCGTCGCTTCGCAGCTGGCCCCGGCCGAGCCCGAGGCGGACTCGATCGACGCGATGGCCGAGGACGACCTGCTCGCCATGGCGTTCGCCGCGGCCGGGGCAGAGAAGGGCGAGTGACGTGGCTTCGGACGCGAAGCTGGTCGAGGCGCTCCGGTTGACCCTCAAGGAGAACGAGCGCCTCAAGGCGGAGAACGCCCGCCTGGCCACGGCCACCGATCCGGTCGCTGTGGTCGGGATGGCGTGCCGTTTCCCCGGCGGGGTCCGGTCGCCGGAGGACCTCTGGGAGCTGGTGTCGTCCGGTGTGGACGCTGTGACGCCCTTTCCTGCCGACCGGTTCTGGGATATCGACAAGATCTACGACCCGGAGCAGGGCAAGGTCGGCAAGACCTACGTCGACCAGGGCGGGTTCATCGAGGATGCCGGGGACTTCGACGCCGAGTTCTTCCGGATGTCCGACGAGGAAGCCCAATGGACCGACCCTCAGCAGCGGGTGTTGCTGCAGGTCGTGTGGGAGGCCCTGGAGCGGGCCGGGATCGACCCCTCCTCGCTGCGGGGATCGGCTACCGGGGTCTACGCGGGGATCATGTTCCATGACTACTCGCTGGCGCAGAAGATTCCTGTGACCTACGCGGGAAGCGTGGTGGTCAACAGCGTCTCTTACGTTCTGGGGCTTGAGGGGCCGAGCGTGGCTCTGGACTCGGCTTGTTCCTCTGGCTTGGTCGCCGTGCACATGGCGGCTCAGGCGCTGCGGAGCGGGGACTGCTCGCTGGCCGTGGCCGGTGGGGTCTCGGTGATGGCGTTCCCGGAGTTGTTCCGGTCGTCCTCTTTGGACGGGATGCTGGCTCCCGATGGACGGTGCAAGTCGTTCTCGGATGGCGCCGATGGGACGACCTTCGCCGAGGGCGCCGGAGTGCTGGTGCTGGAGCGGCTTTCCGATGCTCAGCGGCTCGGGCACCCGGTTTTGGCCGTGCTGAAGGGTTCCGCGGTCAACCAGGACGGCGTTCGGGCCGGGCTGCGTTCGCCCAACGGGCAGTCCCAGCAGCGGCTCATCCGTGCGGCTCTGGCTTCCGCCGGTTTGTCGCCTTCGGATGTTGATGTCGTTGAGGGGCATGGGACCGGGACTCGGATGGGCGATCCCATTGAGATCCAGGCTCTCATGGCCGCCTACGGGCAGAACCGTTCCACGCCATTGCTCCTCGGCTCGGTGAAGTCGAACTTCGGTAACACCCAGACCGCGAGCGGCCTGGCCGGTGTGATCAAGATGGTCATGGCCATGAAGCATGGTGTTGTCCCGCGGACTCTCTACGCTGTCCGGCCGACATCCATGGTTGATTGGTCGGCCGGGGCTGTCGAGTTGGTGGCCTCCGCGACGGCTTGGCCGGAGTCCGGGCGGGTTCGGCGGTTCGGGGTGTCCGGGTTCGGTGCCAGCGGCACGAATGCACACATGATCTTCGAGGCCGGTCCAACGAGCGCCGCTCCCGATGTGGTCGAGCATCCCGTTGTGCCCTGGGTGCTTTCCGCTCGCAGCCCGGAAGCCTTGCGGGAGCAGGCTCAGCGGTTGCTGGACGTCGCCTCTTCGGCTTCAGCTATGGACATCGCCTACTCGCTGGCGGTGGGGCGAGCCAAGTTCTCGCACCGGGCCGTGGTGACGGACCTGGACGACCTGGCTGCTTTGGCCTCAGGCGAGGTCTCTGGGGTTGTAGCGGCGCGAGGCGGCAAGGTGGCCTTCGAGTTCCCCGCGGACGCCGACTGGCAGACCGGCGTGAAGCTCGCCTCCCTGTTCCCTGGGTTCAGCGTGGAAAGTGAGGGGCTGACCGGGTATCAGACCGGGCTGTACAAGCTCTTGCGCTCCTGGGGAGTCCGGCCGAGCTTCCTGATCGGCGGCCCGGTCTCCGACGGCGCTCCCGTTGTGGCCTCACGCGAAGGAGCCACCGGAGCCGCGCACTTCCTCGCGCTGGACGGCGACATCTTCGCCCTGGTCAAGAACCTGTTCCTGGCCGGCGTGGACATCGACTGGCGGGCCTACTTCGCCGGCACCGGCGCCTCTTTCGTCGACCTGCCGACCTACGCATTCCAGACGAAGCGCTACTGGATCGAGCCCCAGATCCCCATCCGCTCCGCCATCATCAACGGCTAGCCACGCGATGCGAGTACGTTCGTTCTAGTGAACGATGCGCAGGTGATGAACGCACTCGTGTTCGAACGGCCGGCCCCCGACACCAGCGGCACCTCGGTCGCCAGGGTGCCCGTGCCGGTTCCCGGGCCTGGTGAGGTGGCGATCCAGGTCCGGTATGCCGGGATCAACTTCAAGGACATCATGGCGCGGCGCGGTGACGCCCGGTATGTGCCGTCCTGGCCGTTCGTTCCTGGAGTGGAGGTGTCCGGCCACGTCAGCGCGGTCGGGCCCGATGTGACCGGCTGGGCACTGGGGGACCCGGTCGTGGCGCTGACCAACGCCGGGGGACTGGCCGAAGTCGCTGTGGCACGGGCGGAACTGGTTGCCCCGGTGCCGAACGACCTATCGTTGAGCCAAGCCGCAGCGGTCCCCGGGGCGCCGACGACCGCGGTCCTTCTCGTCGACGAGATCGCGAGGGTCCGCAGCGGAGATGTCCTTCTGGTGCACAGCGCGGCCGGGGCGGTCGGCCGATCCGTGGCCGAGGTCGCCCGGCAGCGGGGAGTGAAGACCCTTATCGGCACAGTAGGAGCGGCGAGCCGGGCCGCGGGTGCTCAGTCTGCCGGGTATGACACCGTGATCGTGCGTGGTCCGGACCTGGCCGCGACGGTCCAGACAAAAGTCGATGTGGTGCTGGACCCGCAGGGAACCGACTGCCTGGAGGATGATCTCGCGGTGCTCGTACCGGGCGGCCGGATCGTGTTGTTCGGCAACGCCGGCGGCAACCCGTTGGAGGACGTGCCCACCGGAAGGTTGTTCGGTGGCAACGCCTCGGTCGGCGGATTCAGCCTGGAAGCGTTGTCTGTCAACCGGCCTGAGGTGGTGGTCCGGGCCATGACCGAGGCCATGAACCTGATGCTGAAGGGCGACCTGACGCTGCCGGTCACCGAGGTCGATGGCTTGCGCGAAGCGGCCACCGCACAACAAGCGCTGGCGACTGGGACGGGCGAGGCGAAGTACGTGGTGCGGGTGTGACGAAGGGCCGCCCGCGGGACCTGGGGGTGAGTCCCGCGGGGCGGCCTCTTCTTTTCGGTTACCAGATGGCGGGCAGCTCGGCCACGCCACCACCCAGTTGGTCGTTGTTGATCCGCAGCTCGGAGATCGGGATCCGTAGCTGGAAATCGGGCAGGCGGGTCAGCAGGGCGTTGTAGATCTCGATCATCTCCACCCGGGCCAGCGGAGCTCCCACGCAGTACCAGTTTCCGTGGCTGAACGCCGGATGGGGGTTGGGGGAGCGGGTGACGTCGAACTTGTCCGGGTTCTCGAAGACGCGGTCGTCGAAGCCGCTGGAGTAGTGGTCGCACATCACGAGCTCGCCCGACTTGATGGACACGTCGGCGATCTCGATGTCCTCGCTCGCGTAGCGGGGCAGGAAGGACTCGGTGGTCTTGCCCATCCGGACCACTTCCTCCACCGCGGACGCCAGCAGCGACGGGTCCTTGATCACCATGTCCCGCTGGTCGGGGTTGCTTGCGAACAGGGCGATGCCGACGCTGATGTTGTGTGGGGTCACCAGGTACGAGAACGCCGTTACGGCAACTAGGGAAGCGACCTCGGGATCGGTGATTCCCGCCTGCGTCAGGGTTGTCGTCAGGTCCGGCCCGGGATGTGCGCGCTTGTGGGCGCTCAGCTCGGCGAGGAACGTGAACAGCGGGAACTTGGTCGGGTCGGCGTCCGACGCGCCAACGGTCGTGGGCGCGGCCAGCAGGGACATGAACGTGTCGTGCTCGGTAATGCCCAGCAGGTCACAGAGAACCTGGAACGACACCGGAACCGACAGCTGCGCGTGCAGGTCCGCGGGCGGGCCCTGCTCGAGGATCTGGTCCATCGCCGCGTTGGCCCGCTCGGCGATCTTCGGGCGCAGCGCGGCCATGCGCTTGGCCGAGAAGTGTGGCGTCAGCAGTTTCCGCATCCGGGCGTGGTTCTTGCGCGCGGACTCGTGGTCCGACGACACCGTCATCGAGATCAGCGGGCTGTCCAGGTACTTCGGCATGCTCGCCGGGTCCGGGTGGGACTTGCCGACCCGCTCGTCCAGCAGCAGCTGCTTCAGCTCGGCATGCCGGGTGACCAGCCAGCCCTCGTCGCCGACGGGTGTCCTAACGCGACGGATCGCACCGCCCGCCTGGATCGCCCGCATCTGCGCGCTCAGGCACGCGATCACCGGCGACTCGGTGCCCAGGACCGGAAGCTCCTCAGAGGTGGTCATCGCGGCTCACCACACAACCGGGAGTTCGGCGATGCCGCCACCGAGCTGCTGACCCAGCATCGGCACGTCCTCCGGTGCCACCGCGAGCCGCAGGTTCGGCAACCGGCTGAACAGTCCTTTGTAGACCTCGGCGATCTCCAGGCGCGCCAGCGGGGCGCCGATGCAGTGCGTGATGCCGCGGCTGAACGCCAGGTGCGGGTTGGGCGAGCGGGTGATGTCGAAGCGCTCCGGCTCGGGGAAGACCCGGTCGTCGAAGCCGCACGAGTAGTGGTCCACCAGCACCAGGTCGCCGGACTTGATGGTGACCCCGGCGATGTCGATGTCCTCGCTGGCGTAGCGCGGCACGAACGACTCGGAGACCTTGCTCATCCGCAGGCCCTCCTCGATCGCCTTGGCCTGCAGGTCCGGGTTGGCGATCAGCAGGTCGCGCTGGTCGGTGTTGATGGCGAACAGGGCGATGCCCGCGCTGATGTTGGTCGGCGTGACCTGGAAGGAGATCGACACCATGGCGGTCAGGCCGGCCACGATCATGTCGTCCTCGATGTTCTCGGTCAGCGCGGTGATCAGGCCCTCATCGGGGTGCTCGCGCTTCTGCTTCGAGACTTCCTCGAGGTAGCCGAACAGCGGGTGCTGCACGCCGCCGGCGTTGCGATCGTCCTGCACCGCGCCCGCGTCGGACAGGTGCGCCAGGTACCGGTCGCGGTCCGGGATCTCCAGCAGGTCGCACAGCACCTGGAAGGAGATCGGCAGCGCCATCATGTCGTGCAGGTCGGCGGGCGGGCCGTGGTCGATGATCGCGTCGATCAGGCCGTCCACCCGGGCCGCGACCCGCGGCTGCAGCTTGGCCATCCGCCGCGCGGAGAAGTGCGGGGTGAGCATGTTGCGCATCCACTGGTGCTGCTCGCGCGCGGCCACCGGGTCGCCGTCGGTGATCAGCAGGTCCAGCAGCGGGTTGTCGAGGTACTTGGACCGGTTGGGCGGGTCGGGGTGGGTCGGGCCGATCCGGTGGTCCATCAGCAGCGACTTGACCTCGGCGTGCCGGGTCACCAGCCACGCGGGGTCGCCCATCTGGGTCCGCACCGGACACACCGCGGCCTGCTCCTGCAGGCTCCGCATCAACGGGTTCATCCGGCCGATCCGCGGAGCCATCGTGCCCAGGGTCGGCAAATCCTCAGTCGCGGTCATCGGTACCTCTTCCTAGGGGTCACTTTCGCGCGGCTCATCCTCAGGCGCGCGCGGCTAGCGGTTCTCCTAGAGATCGGGGTGCCACCACTGGGGAAAACACGGGCTGGGGACGGGGATTGTGCCGTGTGAGGTACCCGATCTTCTAGGGAGCGTGTGCGTTGAACCGAGACGCGATCGCCGTTGTGGGAATTGCGTGCCGCTTTCCGTCGGCGCCCAGCCCGGCGGCGTTCTGGCGGATGCTGTGTGACGGTGTCAGCGCGGTGGGCGAGGTCCCGGCCGAACGGTGGACGGGCGACGGCGCCAACCGCTGGGGCGCTTTCCTGGACGGCGTGGACCGGTTCGACGCGGGCTTCTTCGGGATCTCGCCGCGTGAGGCGCGTGCGATGGACCCGCAGCAACGGCTCACCCTCGAGCTGGGCTGGGAAGCCTTGGAGGATGCTGGGTTCCTGCCATCGGCGGTGCGCGATTCGAATGTCGGCGTGTTCGTCGGTGTGACAGCTGATGACTACGCCAAACTCGGCGGGCTCGCGGACATCGGGCACCACACGCTGACCGGGACGAACCGGGCGATCATCGCCAACCGGCTCTCCTACTTCCTGGGGCTGCGGGGACCCAGCCTTGTTGTCGACACTGGACAGTCGTCTTCCCTTGTCGCGGTGCACCTTGCTTGTGAGAGCCTGCGGCGAGGTGAGTCCGAGATC
>CBIMJO010000467.1:0-7225 GCA_966244135.1 uncultured Actinocrispum sp.
GTCGCACTCGCCGCATGTGGATGAGATTCGGGACGAGCTCGTGCGGGTGTTGGCGGGGGTGCGGGTGGGGGTGGGGGAGGTGCCGTTCTACTCGACGGTGACGGGGGAGCGGGAGACGCGGCTGGACGCCGAGTACTGGTTCCGGAACCTGCGGGAGCCGGTGATGTTCGCGCCGACGGTGGCCAAGCTGGGGCAGCGGGTCTTCATCGAGGTGAGTCCGCATCCGGTGCTCGCGATGGCCGTTCCCGATGGGATCGGCACGCTCCGCCGGGATGAGGGCGGGCTCAAGCGGATGCTCCTGTCCCTGGCGGAAGCGTATGTCGCGGGCGTGAAAGTCGACTGGACCAAGGCGTTCAAGACCGGCAAGCGGATCGACCTGCCGACGTATGCGTTCCAGGGCGACAGGTACTGGCTGCCGCCGTTGACCAGCGGCGGGAATCCCACGCAGCTCGGCCTCGACGAGGCGCACCACCCGATGCTGGGCGCGGCGATCACGTTGCCGGACGGCGGCCTGGTGATCACGGGCCGCGCCGACCAGCCGTGGCTCAAGGATCACGCGGTCCTGGGCACCGTGCTCGTCCCCGGCGCGGGCCTGCTCGAACTCGCCCTCTACGCGGCGCGGGAAGCCGGGCACCCCGCCATCCGGGACCTCACGCTCGAAGCGCCACTGCTCCCGGGCCGCACGATCCAGGTGAGCGTTGCAGGCGAACAGCTCCAGATCCACTCCAAGACCGCGGACGAACCCTGGATCCGCAACGCCACCGGCACCCTCGCCGACTCCGAGATCCCGCCGGAGGACCTCACCGAGTGGCCGCCGGACGCCGAATCCCTGAACATCGATGGGCTCTACGACCAGCTGGAAACTGCGGGGTACCACTACGGCCCGTCCTTCCGAGGCCTGAAGAAGGCCTGGCGCAAGGGAAACACCACCTACGCGGAGGTCCAGACCGAAGAAGACCCGAACGGCTTCGGTATTCATCCGGCGCTGCTTGACGCGGCTCTGCACGCCGCGTTTGTGGGGACCGACTGGGAGACAATGCGGTTGCCCTTCGAGTGGCGGGACGCGAGCCTGTACGCCAGCGGCGCCAAGGCATTGCGAGTCCGGCTCACCCAGACCAGCGATGACTCCATGTCGGTCCTGGTGACCGACATGAGCGGAAGCGCGGTGGCGTCGATCGGTGAACTCGCCGGGCGGCAGATATCCGCCGAGCAGTTCACCACGGCCAAGCCGCTCTACAGTCTGAAGTGGACAGAGCGGCCGCTCGACGAGACCGAGGCCGAGATCGCCTGGGTTGTGAACGTCCACCAGGCCCTCGAAGTGGTCCAGAACTGGCTGGCGAACGACAGCGGACTCCTGGTGATCGCGACCAGGCAGGCCGTCGCGGTCACGGACGACGAGGACGTCGATCCGGAAGCGGCGGCGGTGTGGGGGCTGGTCCGGTCGGCGCAGTCGGAGCATCCGGGGCGGTTCGCGCTGGTGGACACCGACGGGGAGGCCTTAGCGGGCAAAGAAGAGCAGATCGCGGTCCGAAAAGGACGGATCTATGTGCCCGCGTTGCAGAGGACGACGCATGGCGAGCGGATCAGCCTGAAAGGGACGGTGCTCGTCACCGGGGCGACGGGAACCCTGGGCCGCCTGGTGACCAAGCACTTGGTAGAGAAGTACGGCGTGAAAGTGGTGGGGGTCAGCCGGAGAGCCGGTTGCGATGCCGCGGACAAGGACGCGCTCGCCGAGGTGATCGCCAAGATCGACGACTTGGTGGGCGTGGTCCACGCCGCGGGCGTTCTCGATGACGGCATGATCACCGATCTCACGCCGGAGAGCCTGGACGCGGTGCTGGCGCCCAAGGCGAAAGCCGCGTTGAACCTGCATGAGCTGACTGCTGACCTGCAGATGTTCGTGCTGTTCTCGTCGGCGGCCGGCGTGCTCGGGGCGCCGGGGCAGGCGAACTACGCGGCGGCGAACAGCTTCCTGGATGGCCTGGCCCAGCACCGCAGGCAGCAGGGCCTGGCGGGAACGTCGATCGCCTGGGGTCTTTGGGACGAAGACAGCGCGATGAGCCGCAGTGCGGACCGGACCAGGCTCGCGCGGAGCGGCCTCACGCCTCTGTCAACGACAGAAGGGCTAGCACTGCTAGATGCTGCGGTCGTGTCAGGACAGTCGCAGGTCGTGGCCGCGAACTGGAACTACCGGGCACTCCGAGAGCAGGCGGCGAATGGTGTCCTCCCTGTACCGCTGCGCAGCCTGGTCCGCACCCCGCTCAAGGCCGTGCAAGAGTCTCCGCAGGTCGCAGGGCTCACAGAGGCGGAACTGGTGGATCTTGTGCGGTCGCACGCGGCGGCGGTGCTCGGGCACAGCTCGCCGGATGTGGTCGCACCGGACCGGGCGTTCCGGGAGCTGGGCTTCGACTCGTTGACGGCGGTCGAGCTGCGCAACCGGCTCAACGCGGCGACAGGCTTGCGGCTGTCCGCGACGGTGACGTTCGACCATCCGAATGCGATCGCCCTGGCCGCCCATCTCCACGGCCAGCTGAACAAGGGTGTCAAGCGGCGGGTGGCGACGAAGGCGCGGCCGGTGGACGAGCCGATCGCGATCGTGGGCATGGCATGCCGGTTCCCGGGCGGGGTGCAGACGCCGGAGCAGTTGTGGGACTTGGTGATCGGCGAGCGGGACGCGATGTCGGGGTTCCCGGCGGACCGCGGCTGGACCGTCGATGAGCTGCCCGGTCCGGACGGGTCGGATCAGGTGCATGCCGCGGTCGGTGGCTTCTTGTACGACGCAGCCGACTTTGATCCGGCGTTCTTTGGGGTGTCGCCGCGCGAGGCGGCGGCGATGGATCCCCAGCAGCGCCTGCTGCTCGAAGTGTCGTGGGAGGCCGTGGAACGCGCGGGGATCCCACCGCTTTCGTTGCGTGGCTCGCAGACCGGGGTGTTCGCCGGGTTGATGTACCACGACTACGGCAAAGCCGGATCGGACGATCCGTATCTGGTCACGGGCAACACCGGCAGCGTCGCCTCGGGCCGGGTGGCGTACGCGTTCGGCTTCGAGGGGCCGGCGATCACGGTGGACACGGCGTGTTCGTCCTCGTTGGTCGCGTTGCATTTGGCGTGTCAGGCCTTGCGGAACGGTGACTGCACGTTGGCGTTGGCCGGTGGGGCGACGGTGATGTCCACACCGGACATGTTGGTGGAGTTCAGCAGGCAAGGTGGGCTCGCGGCCGACGGGCGATGCAAAGCGTTTGCGGACGCGGCAGATGGCACTGGGTTCTCGGAAGTTGTCGCGGTCGTTCTGGTGGAACGGTTGTCGGACGCGAAACGCAACGGTCACGACGTGCTCGCGGTCGTGCGTGGCAGCGCGGTGAACCAGGATGGCGCCAGCAACGGCCTCACGGCACCGAACGGTCCCTCGCAGGAACGCGTGATTCAGCAAGCGCTTGCCAGCGCTCGTTTGTCCACACGGGACATCGATGTCGTTGAGGCGCACGGGACCGGGACCACGCTGGGTGATCCGATCGAGGCGCAGGCGTTGCTGGCGACCTATGGACAGAACCGCGAACGGCCGCTTCTTTTGGGCACGGTGAAGTCGAACATCGGGCATACCCAGGCCGCGGCTGGTCTGGCTGGTGTGTTCAAGATGGTGCTGGCCATGCGCAACGGCACCCTTCCCAAGACCTTGCACGTGGACGAACCTTCGTCGCATGTGGACTGGTCGGTGGGTGCGGTTGATCTGCTTACCGAGGCAGTCGAGTGGCCGGAGACGGGGCGTCCGAGGCGTGCAGGTGTGTCGTCGTTCGGCGTCAGCGGGACGAATGCGCATGTGATCCTCGAACGGCCCGAGCCGGTGCCAGTGGTGGAGGAGATCCCGAACGGGGTCGTTCCGTGGTTCCTGTCGGGGAAGACCAAGGCCGCGGTTCAGGAGCAGGCACGACGGCTGCTGGTGGTCGATGGGCGGCCGTTCGACATCGGGTACTCGCTGGCGACCGGGAGGTCAACGTTCGATCGGCGGGCGATGGTGGCCGGGCGGGACCTCGATGAGTTCCGGAAAGGGCTGGCGAAGGTCGCGGATGGTGGGGGTATCCAATCGGATACTGGCGGGAAGACCGCGTTCTTGTTCTCTGGACAGGGGTCTCAGCGGCTTGGGATGGGGCGGGAGCTGTGTGAACGGTTCGAGCCGTTCGCCCGGGCGTTCGACGAGGTCTGCACGCTGCTCGACGCGCACCTGGACCGGCCGGTGCGGGATGTGATCGACGGGCACGACGGCGAGGCCCTCGATCAGACGCAGTACACGCAGGCCGGGATCTTCGCATTCGAGGTCGCGCTGTTCCGGCTGTTCGAGCATTGGGGCGTCAAGGCGGACTTCCTGCTGGGGCACTCGATCGGCGAACTGGCCGCCGCGCACGTGGCCGACGTTGTGTCCATTGAGGACGCCTGCAGGCTCGTGGCCGCGCGGGGGCGGCTCATGCAGCAACTCCCCGCGGGCGGTGCGATGGTCGCGGTGCAGGCGGCTGAGAACGTGGTCCTGCCCGCGCTGGTGGACCGCGAGCACGAGGTGACCATCGCGGCGATCAACGGGCCGACTTCGGTCGTGCTGTCCGGAGACGAAGAGGCCGTGCTGGAACTGGCGGCGAGTTTTGCCGCGCAGGGGTGCCGGACCAAGCGGTTGAAGGTGAGCCACGCCTTCCACTCGCCGCGGATGGAACCGATGCTCGCGGAGTTCGCCCGGGTGGCCGAAGGGCTTACGTTCCGGGCGCCGCGGATGCCGTTGGTGTCGAACGTGACCGGAACGCTCGACGGGGACGTGGCGTGCGCCGAGTACTGGGTACGGCACGTCCGGGGAGCCGTGCGGTTCGCTGATGGTGTCGGTGCGCTGGCAGAGGCCGGTGTGCGTCGGTTTGTCGAGATTGGACCGTCGGCACCGTTGTCCTCGCTGGTGCGGGAGTGTGTGCCTGGGGCGACGTCGATTCCTTGTGCCCGGCCGGGGCGGTCCGAGGAATTGACGGTCGTTTCAGCGGTGGCTCAGCTGCACGTGAATGGTGGGCGCATCGATGTTGAGAAGCTCTTCGAGGGGAAGCCTCGGCGGGTGGACCTGCCGACCTATCCGTTCCAACGGGAACGGTACTGGCTGGAGACTCGTGCCCCTGCGGATGCGTCTGCGCTCGGGCTGGAGCCGTCTGGGCATCCCTTGCTCGGCGGTGTGATCACTCTGCCTGATGGTGTGGTGCTCACCGGTCGACTGTCCACACGCGAAAACGTTTGGCTGGCCGATCACGCGGTGTTCGGATCGGTGATTGTGCCTGGGGCGGCTCTGGCCGAGCTGGCGATCAACGCTGGTGAGCGGGTCGGCTGCCCGGTTGTGGCGGAGTTGACCATGCAGACGCCGCTGGTGGTCCCGGCCAGTGGCATTGCGGTGCAGGTCTCTGTGGGCGCGCTCAACGAAGATGGCAGACGTCCGGTGGAGATCTGTTCGCAGAACGGGATTCGGCACGCCACCGGGCTCCTGACGAGCACGGCAGCGGTGCCGGATTTCCCGCGTGTGTGGCCACCCGAGGGTGCGGAAGGAGTCGATGTCGACGGGCTGTACGCGGAGTTGGCGGGTGCGGGGCTGGAGTATGGCCCCGCTTTCCAAGGGCTGCGGGCGGCTTGGCGGGACGGCGACGACATGTTCGGCGAGGTTGAGCTGCCGACGGACGCCCAAACGTTTGCGATTCACCCGGCGCTGCTTGACGCCGCGTTGCATCCGTTGCTGCTCAACCCGCTCGACAAGGAGGTCTGGCTGCCATTCGCTTGGTCCGACGTGTCGGTGGTCCAGCCGGGTGCAAAGGTCGCCAGGGTCAAATTGTCCACATCGGACGGCAAGGTGACGGTGATTCTGGCCGACGAACAGGGGCACGTTGTCGCGTCGGTGGGCGCGCTCGTGGGGCGTCCTGTTTCGGCCGGCCAGCTTGGTGCTGCGCCGGTGTTGCACGGTCTGGACTGGGTGCCGGTGGCCAGTGCGGCGACTGAACCATTCGTGCTGATGGGCCTCGATGCGGACTTCGATGCCGAGGCTGAGGGCACGATTGTGCTTGAGGTCAAAGGCGACGACGCCCACGAGGTCACGCACCGGGTACTTGCGGTGGCGCAGGCATGGCTGGCCGATGAGCGGTTCGCCGGGGCTCGGCTGGCAGTGCTGACCCGTGGGGCGACGACAGGGGAGTACCTCGCCGGCGCTGCGGTGTGGGGGTTGATCAGGTCCGCACAGGCCGAGCACCCGGGGCGGTTCGCGCTGGTGGACCTCGACGGTGACTCGGACCAGGCACTGGGCGCGGCCTTGGGCTGCGGGGAACCGCAGGTGGCCGTCCGTCAGGGCCGGTTGCTGGCCCCGAAGATCGCGCGGCAGGAGAGCACGGCTGGGCAGGTCGACTTCGGGGACAAGGTGCTGGTCACCGGGGCGAGTGGGGCGCTGGGGCGGCTCATCACGCGGCACCTGGTGGAGCAGCACGGGGTGCGCAAGCTCGTGCTGGTCAGCCGGAGCGGGCTCGACGCGGAGGAGTTGGGCGTCGAGGTCACGACCATCGCGTGTGATGTGTCCGACCCGGCCGCCGTGGCGGCGTTGCCAGCTGGGATCACGAGCATTGTGCATGCGGCTGGGGTGGTCGACGACGGGACGTTCGAGTCGCTGACGCCGGACCGGATCGACGCGGTGTTCGCATCCAAAGTGGACGCGGCGCTGAACCTGCAGGCGCTGGATGTCGGCGCGTTCGTGCTGTTCTCGTCGGCGGCGGGGGTGATCGGCACGCCAGGGCAGGCGAGTTATGCCGCCGCGAACGCTTTCCTGGACGCGCTGGCGATGGACCGGCGGGCGAGAGGGCTTCCGGCGACCTCGATCGCCTGGGGGCCATGGGAAGCGGGCATGGCCGCCGAACTCGGTGACCGGGATCTGCAGCGGATGACCAGGTCCGGAGTTCGTCCACTCTCGACCGAAGATGGCCTGGCCATGTTCGACGCGGCCCTCACCAGCGGCCGGGCGAACTTGGTCGCGGCGAGAGTCGTGCCGGCCGAGACGAAACGGGCGGTGAAGCGGCCGGGGCCGTCGTTGACCGGGGTTCCGGCGGCGGAGCGGGAGCCGATTCTGTTGGACCTCGTACGGTCCAATGTGGCCGCGGTGCTCGGTTACCCGAACGGGAACCACATCGAACCCGGGCAGAGCTTCCAGGAGCTGGGATTCGACTCCCTGACGGCGGTG
>CBIMJO010000468.1:0-7221 GCA_966244135.1 uncultured Actinocrispum sp.
GCGAACCCGCCCGTCGAAGGCCGCATCCGGCGGACCGACTGCAGCGCCATGACCGACGGCGCGGCCGGTGTCGTGCTGGTCAGCGACCGCTACCTGGCCGCGCACCCGGACATCGCCGCCCGGCCGAGGGCGGTGCTGGCCGGCTGGGGACACCGCACGGTCGGCCTGTCCATGCAACAGAAGCTGGACCGCTCGGCGGGCGAGCCCTACGTCCTGCCGCACGTCCGGCAGACCATCCTGGACGCGTTCGTCCGGGCCGGGGTCGCCGACGTGGACCAGCTCGACCTGATCGAGACGCACGACTGCTTCTCGATGAGCGAGTACGCCGCCATCGACCACTTCGGCATCACCGGTCCCGGCGAGAGCTGGAAGGCCGTGGAGAATGGGGAGCTGGAGCTCGGCGGGCGGATCCCGGTGAACCCCGGCGGCGGGCTGATCGGCGGCGGCCACCCGGTCGGCGCGACCGGCGTGCGGATGGTGCTCGACGCGTACAAGCAGGTCACCGGCTCGGCCGGGGACTACCAGGTGGCCGGGGCGCGCACCGCGGCCACGCTCAACATCGGCGGCAGCACGACCACGTGCGCCGGCTTCGTGGTCAAGGGGGCCTGATGGACATCGAGGTACTCGGCCGGGCGCTGACGACCCTCCCTTCGGACGACGACCACCCGTATCGCACCGGGCCGTGGCGCCCGCAGCAGGTGGAGCGCGCCGCGGCCGGCCTGGAGGTGATCGGCGAGATCCCGGCCGACCTGGACGGCGTGTACCTGCGCAACACCGAGAACCCGGTGCACCCGGCGGTCGAGGTCTACCACCCGTTCGACGGCGACGGGATGGTCCACGCGGTCGGCTTCCGCGACGGGAAGGCGTTCTACCGCAACAGGTTCATCCGTACCGACGGGTTCGTCGCGGAGCAGGAGGCCGGGCACGCGCTGTGGTCCGGGCTGGCCGAGGACCCGCGTACCTCGCCCACCCAGACCGGCTGGGGCGCCCGCGGCCGGATGAAGGACGCGTCCAGCACGGACATCGTGCTGCACAACGGGGTCGCGCTGACCAGCTTCTACCAGTGCGGCGACCTGTACCGGCTCAGCCCGACCACGCTGGAGACCCTCGGCAAGGCCACGTGGAACGGCCGGTTCCCCAGTGACGTAGGGGTTTCCGCGCACCCGAAGTTCGACGAGCGCACCGGCGAGCTGATGTTCTTCAACTACAGCACCGAAGCGCCCTACATGCACTACGGCGTGGTCGACGCGCAGGACAACCTCGTCACCTACATCGACGTGCCGCTGCCCGGTCCGCGCCTGCCGCACGACATGGCGTTCACCGAGAACTACGCGATCCTCAACGACCTCCCGCTGTTCTGGACGCCCGAGGCGCTCGCGCAGGGCAAGTACGCGGCCCGGTTCCACCCGGACATCCCGACCCGGCTGGCGGTCATTCCCCGGCACGGCACGACCGCGGACATCCGGTGGTTCGAGGCCGACCCGACCTACGTGCTGCACTGGACCAACGCCTACGAGCAGGGCGACGAGATCGTGCTGGAGGGCTTCTTCCAGACCGACCCCGAGCCGCCGTCCGGCGGCGGCACGATCTACCAGCGGATGTTCCGGTTCCTGGACAACGACCTGCTCGGGCCGAAACTGCACCGCTGGCGGCTGAACATGGTCACCGGGCTGTGCAAGGAAGAACGGCTCAGCGGCGTGACCAGCGAGTTCGGCATGGTCAACCAGCGGCACGCGGGCCTGCCGCACCGCTACAGCTACGCGGCGACGTCCCCGGCGGGCTGGTTCCTGTTCGACGGCCTGGTCAAGCACGACTCGCTGACCGGCACGGAGGAGCGCTACTCGTTCGGCGAGGGCGTGTTCGGCAGCGAGGCAGCGATGGCGCCGCGGACCGGGTCGGCTTCGGAGGACGACGGCTACCTGGTGACCATCACGTCCGACATGAACCGGGACCTGTCCGAGTGCCTGGTGTTCGTCGCGAGTGACCTGGCCGCCGGGCCGGTCGCCCGGATCCGGCTGCCGGAGCGGGTCAGCAGCGGCACGCACTCCACGTGGGCGCCCGGCTCGCTGATCTCCGGCTGGGCTGATGCGGACGACCCGGCCGCAGCCGCGGGGTTGTAGATCATGCAGCCGACCGTCACGTTCCGGGCGACCGAACTGTTCCCCGCGGTCGACTTGCGGGTCGACTCCCGTCCCGACGGGACTCTGGTCCTCTCCGTGCCACCGGTGCCCGGCGGTACGCCGTTGACACTCGCCGGACGCCTGGCTGTCCAGGCGGAGGCGTTGGGCGACAAGACATTGATCGCTGCCCGGGACGACGCGGGGGAGTGGGTGCACCACAGCTACGCGTCGGTGCACGCGACTGCGAGCCGGATCGCGGGCTGGTTCGCCTCGCGACCGGGCGAGGACCGGGTACTGATCGTCACCGGGAACTCGGTCGCGCACGCGTTGCTGACCTTCGGCGCGGCCGCGGCCGGCGTGCCGATCTGCCCGGTGAGCGCCCAGTACGCGCAGTCGCCGACCGGCGAGTACAGTCGCCTGCGCAACGTGATCGACATCGTCCAGCCGACGGTCGTGTTCGCCGAGGTGGTGGCGCCGATCGCCGACGCCATGCGCGCGGTCCTGCCCGACTCCATCACGATGATCTGCACCGATCCGGCCGCGTGGCCCGGGGCGGTCGACTGGTCCGATGTGGTCGGTCACTCGGTGCCCTCGGATATCGCCGACCGGATCGCCGCGCTGGATCCGCGGACTCCGTTGCGGTACATGGCGACTTCCGGTTCGACCGGGCTGCCGAAGATCGTGGTGCAGACCAACCTGATGTGGTGCAGCCTTTTCGACGGCGCGAGCCACGTCCTCAGCGAGGCTTCGGGCTGGCGGGTGCGCACGCTGGACTGGATGCCGTGGAGCCATGTCGCCGGGGCCAGTGTGCTGATCGGCACGATGCTCAACGGCGGTTCGTTCTACCTGGACGAGGGCAGGCCCACTCCGGAGCTTTTCGGCGCCACTCTCCGCAATATCGCTGAGGTTCAGCCGTTGTTCTTCGCCAACGTGCCGTACGCGTTCGGCATGCTGTGCGACGCCATCGAGCAGGATCCCGTGCTGCGCTCGCGCTTCTTCGAGCACCTGCAACTGTGTCTCTACGGTGGCGCCGGTCTGCCGCAACCGGTATACGACCGGTTCCAGCGGCTGGCCGAGCAGACCGTCGGCGAGCGGGTCATGTTCACCACCGGCTACGGCTGCACCGAGACCACCGCCGGCATCATGACGATCTCCTGGCCCACCACCGAAGTCGGTGTCGGGCTGCCGGTCCCCGGGCTGGAGGTCAAGCTCGTCCCGTTGGACGGGGACCGCTACGAGGCCAGGTTCCGCGGCGACTGCGTCATGCCGGGCTACCTCGACAACCCGGCCGCGAACGCGAAATGCTTCGACAGCGAGGGTTTCTACCGCAGCGGCGACGCGCTGGCCTTCCACGACCGGGCGAGACCCGAGCGGGGCATGGTGTTCGCGGGACGGCTGGCCGAGGAGTTCAAGCTGATCACCGGCAGCTTCGTCCAAGGTGGACAGGTCCGCGCCGAGCTGCTCGCCCGCACCAGCCCGGTCGTCCTCGACGCCCTGATCTGCGGCGAGGGACACGACGAGATCGGCGTCCTGCTCTGGCTCAACCCATCCGGATGCGCTGTGGCCCTGGGCGAGAACCCGGCCGAGCCGGAGATCCTCGCCTGGCTGCGCGACCGCGTCCCCACCGGCCACGCCTCCGCCACCACCCGGATCGCCCGCTTCGCCCTGCTGACCGAACCCCCGAACGTCGACGCCGGCGAACTGTCCGACAAGGGCTCGATCAACCAGTCGATCGCCTTGCGCCGCCGCCGTGCGGACGTGGAACGGTTGTACGCCAACGGCCCCGGCGTCCAGATCCTCGGATGAGCCGTCCGGCCGCCGGATCCCGGCGGCCGGACGTCGTACCTAGAGCGTCGGCTTGCCCGGCTGGTAGAGCCAGGTCTGGAAGAACGAGCCGAGGTTGCGGTTGGTGGTGCGCTCGACGAACTTGATGAAGTCCTGGGTCGAGACGTTGCCGTAGCGGTGCGCGGACGCCCACTGCTTGAGGACCTTGAAGAAGTCGCGGTCACCGATCTTCAGGCGCAGTGCCTGCAACGTCATCGCGCCGCGGTTGTAGACCAGGTCGTCGAAGATGTGGTCCCGCCCGGGGTCGGCGACCTTGCCGTCCCAGTTGTCCTCGCCGGCGTAGGTCTGCTCGAAGTTCTGCTGGACCGGGACGTTCTGGAACTTCTCCTGGTAGAGCCACTCCGAGTAGGTGGCGAACCCCTCGTTGAGCCAGATGTCCGACCAGCGCTGCGGGGTGAGGCTGTCGCCGAACCACTGGTGGCCCAGCTCGTGGGCCAGCAGGTCGCCGGAGACGTTGCTGGTGCGCTGGTCGTAGACCGGGCGGCTCTGCGTCTCCAGGGCGTAGTGCACGCCGACGTCGGCGAGGATGCCGCCGGTCGAGTCGAACGGGTACTGCCCGTACACCGACGACTCCCACTGCACGATCTGCGCCGTGGTCTGGTTGAACACCGCGCCCTGGCCGGGCTTGGTGTCGATCGACTTGCCGATCGCGGTGATGTTCGGCAGGCCGTCGCTGGTCCTGCCGTTGGTGACGGTGAAGTCACCGATCGCGATCATCGCCAGCTCGCTGGCCATCGGCCGGTTCATGAACCAGCGGAAGGTGGTCTTGCCGTCGCGGGTGGTGGTGGGACCGGGCTCCCCGTTGGCCAGCACGGTGAGCCCGCTCGGCACGGTGATGGTCTGCGAGTAGGTCGCCTTGTCGTTGGGAACGTCGTTCACCGGGTAGTAGGTCGCCGCGCCGATCGGCTGGTTGAGCGCCACCGCACCGTCCTTCGTGGCGACCCAGCCGGACAGCCCCAGCGCCGGGTCGTCGATCTTCTGCGGGACGCCCGCGTAGCTCACCGACACGAGGAACGGCAGGCCCTTCCGCAGGCCGCGGGGTGGCGTGATCACCAGCTCCTGCGCGCCGCTGCGGGTGAAGGCGGCGTCCTGCCCGTTGACCGTCAGTTTGCTGATCGTCAGCGGGCCCTGGAAGTCCAGGTCGAAGCGGGACAGATCCTGCGTGGCCCGGGCGAGGATGGTCGTGGTCGCGTCGATCGCCTGGGTCTTGGGGTCGAACGCGAGCCGGATGTCGTAGTGGTCGACCTGGTAGCCGCCGTTGCCCATATCCGGGAAGTACGGATCCCCAGCACCCGGCGACCCCGGCGAGAAGCCCGGGTTGTGACCCGGATCGGCATACGCAGTCGTGCCCACCACACCAACGGTCAACGCGCAACACGCCACTAAGACGCAGGCACGACGCCTGAGACCAGCATTCCGGAAAGCAGCCATGCCGTCAGACCCTAGGTCGACTTCCCGCCCACGGCCAGCACCAATCGGCTGGGGGGTTGAACCAAAACCGCGGGTCGTTCCGTCCTGCCGGGGTACGGATCCTGGGGGTGACTTTATGTCGATGGGCGATGTGGTGCGCCGTGCCGGTTTTGTCGTGTGGCGTCCGCTGGTCGTGGTGGGCGCGTTTCTGGCGACGATCCCGGCGTGGCCGGCCTTCGAGGAGGACGAACTCGCTGTTCTGCTCGCGATTGTCCTGTTAGTCCCGTTGAGCTGGGTGATGCTCGCGAATGGGTCGGCGTTGGGGCCGCGAATAGGCGCCGTGCTGGTTGTGTGCGTGGCTGGCTGGACGTTGGCGACTCGTCTGTGGGCGAGCTGGGCCACGCCTTCCACTGTGGACGACGTGCTGCGGGTCTATTTGGCCGTCGGGTGCGTGATCGTGGTGGCGGTGCTGTGGGTTGAGAGACGTCCGCTGCTGCACCGTTCACGGATCGGGCTGGCGTTTTTGACTGTTTCGTGTGCTGCGGTCGTGATGGTGCCCTTTGTGGGTGACGCGCCGGTGCCCGACCGGGATGCGCTGCTGCCGTTGCCCGCCGGTGTGGTTGCTGTGGCTGAAGATGCGGGCTGTGACTGGCCTGGTTCGTGTCATCGCCGGTTCGAAGTGGTCGCTGACGATGGCGCGGACCCGGCCGAGGTGGTGTCCCGGATGGTTCGGCACCTGGAGGACCGAGGCTGGCGCATCGGCGTTGAATACCATGACAAAGCGTGCCGGCCGTTGGGTTACGTGGCCAACCCGTACCGAAGCTGTGTGTCGGTCCTGTACTTGCGCGGCCCGGGCACAGTGGAGGTGCTGTTCGACATCTACAACCCGCGTGAGCCCGGAGAAGTCTACGCGCCTAGCTTCTAGGCCATGGATCTTCCCGAGAAGCTGCTCGACCTCCTGCAGAACCGCGCGCTGTGCTTCATCGCCACCCTCATGCCCGACGGAGCGCCTCAACTGACGGAGACCTGGGTGGACACCGACGGCAAGCACATCCTCGTGAACACCGTGGCGGGGTTCCAGAAGATCAAGAACGTCGAGCGTGACCCGAGGGTCGCCCTGAACATCGCCGATCCAAACATGCCCGTGCGGTACTTCAACGTCCGTGGCCGGGTCGTCGGCGTCTCCACCGAGGGCGCCGCGGAGCACATCGAGAAGCTGTCGCACCGCTACACCGGCAAGCCCTACTCGTTCGGCCGGGGCGGCACGCGGGTGCTGCTGACCATCGAGGCCGACAAGGTCGGGGGACACGTCGATTGAACGGATGACAGCGGCACACACCGGCCGGGCATAGCTTGGACTCGCCGAGGGATGAGCCAGCGAACCGGAGGGGGCGGCTGTGTTCCAGTCCGAGCACACCACGCAGCTCGCGAAGCGGCTGCAGATCATGAAGACCCGCACGAACCGCAGCTACGAGGCGTTGGCGCGGCGGGTGGGTGTCAGCAGTTCCACGCTGCATCGCTACTGCCGAGGTGAAACGGTTCCGCCGAGCTTCGACGTGATCGCCCGGTTCGGCCAGGCCTGCGGAGCGAACAGCCAGGAAACGACGGAGCTGCTGAGGTGCTGGGCCCTCGCCGTGAACGGTGCACCGGCGACGGACGCGAACCGGCGATCCGGGCGCCGCTTCTGGTGGTCCGTGGTATTGCTGGGCGCCGGTCTGGCCGGCGGCGCCGCTGTTCGGCGCCGCCGGACCAGATCACGTGTAGGGATTGTCGGAAACCGCTGACCTCGTGCACCTCGCGACCAATGTGTCCACGCATGCCCACAGCCAGAGTGATTGCATGTCCC
>CBIMJO010000469.1:0-7207 GCA_966244135.1 uncultured Actinocrispum sp.
AGCGCGGGCGCGGTCGGCAGGTTCGCCGCGATGGCGGTGAAGTTGAACGGGGTGATCGCGTAGACGAAGCCCTCCAGCGGCCGGTGGTCGGTGCGGTTCCACACACCCGGCGAGCTGATCGGCTGCTCCGCCAGGATCTGGCGGGCGAAGTGCACGTTGAACCGCCAGAAGTCGGCCAGCTCGCAGGCGGCGTCGATCTCGGCCTGGATGGCGGTCTTGGACTGGCCCAGCATGGTCGCGGCGTTCAGCCGGGCCCGCCACGGGCCGGTGAGCAGGTCGGCCGCGCGCAGCAGGATGGCGGCGCGGTCGTCGAAGGACAGCGAACGCCACGCGGGGGCGGCGCGCTTGGCCGCGGCGACGGCGGCCTTGGCGTCCTCGTGGGTCGCGTTGGCGAGGGTGCCGAGGACGGCACGGTGGTTGTGGGGCTGTACGACGTCGGTGCGGGCGCCGCCGGCCATCCGCTGCTCACCGTCGATGGTGAGGGTGAACTCGACGGTCTCCTTGGCCTGGGCCGCGAGCTCGGCTTCCAGCGCGGCCCGCGGCGCGGTGCCGGGCGCGTAGTCGTTGACCGGCTCGTTCACGGGGGCGGGAACATGCGTCACAGCGTCCATGGACCAACGGTAGGTCCGCGTTGACCTGCAGATTTTGTGGAGTTGGCTAAACTTCGGCGGTGGTCTTCGAACAATCGGCCAAAGGGGTCGGCCTGCGGCAGGTCCTGGCCGCTTTGGGCGACCAGCTGGCCGAGCTGCTGACCGCGCCCGGCGGCCTGGACGGCATCGCCCGGGACGTCGTGATCCTCGACCCGGACGACGCTCCCGACGTGCGGCGGGGCGATGTCGTGCTGCTCATCGGGTTGCGCGGCCGGGCAGCAGTGCCGATCGTGCGCGCCGCCGCTCGCCGAGGGGCCGTCGCGGTCGCCGTGAAGTCCCGCGACGACGTACTCACGCAGGCGGCCACGGATGCGGGTGTGGCCCTGTTGTCCGTCCGGGCGGACGCCCGCTGGGAGCAGGTGGAGTCGTTGGCGCGCAACAGCATCCTCGCCGGGATGGAGTCCGCCGGGGAGACGTCCGGCGACCTGGTCTCGCTCGCGCAGACCATCGCGTCGCTGACCGGCGGCCTGGTCAGCATCGAGGACACCTCCAACCGCGTGCTCGCCTACTCGCGGTCCGCGGACGAGGTGGACGAGCTGCGCCGGTTGTCCATCCTGGGCAGACAGGGCCCGGAACCGTGGCTGAGGCTGTTGCGGGAGTGGGGTGTCTACGAGAAGGTCCGCACCTCCGAGGAGGTCGTGGACGTCGAGGAACGCCCGGAGCTGGGCATCCGGCGGCGGATCGTGGTCGGCATCCACGCGGGCTCCCAGTACCTCGGCACGATCTGGGTGATGGAAGGCGCCTCACCATTGACTTCCGGCGCGAAGAACGCCCTGATCGGCGCGGCCCGCGTGACCGCGTTGCACCTCGTTCGCAGCCGCCACAACCCCGCCGCCGAGCTGCGCCTGCGTGAGAGCCTGCTGGCGGGTCTGCTGGCCGGGAACACAACTGCCGCAGCGGTCGCGGCCACGATCGGCGCGGATCCCAAGCGCCCGGCCGGAGTGCTCGCGTTCACCCTCGACGAGACCGCCGACGACCGCTCGGTGCTGGAACTCCGCCGGGCCGAGATGGCCAACCTGATCGCCGTGCACACCGCCGCCTACCGCCGCGCGGCCCTCGTGACCACGCTCGGCGGGCGCGTCTACGCGTTGCTGCCCGAGCTGCAGACCACCGGGGCGATCCTGACGCTGACCAAGGAAATCGTCGCCGCGGCGGGAAACATCCGCGCGGCCGTGGGTGTCGCGACGGATCTCGCGCAGAGCGCGGCGGCCCGGCGGGAGGCCGACCGGGTGCTGGACGCGGGCCTGGACCTGCCGGTGGCCAGCATCGCCGACGTCCGGGCCGAGGTCATGGTGTCCGAACTGCTCGGCCTGCTGGCGGATCACCCCGAGATCAGGGATCCGCGGGTGGACGCTTTGGTTGCCTACGACGGCAAGCACGCGGGACACCTCGTCCCGTCGCTGCTGGGTTATCTGGATTCACTGGGCGATGTTCGTGCGGCGGCCGACCGCCTGCACATTCACCCGAACACCTTGCGGTACCGGATCAAGCGGGCGGCCGAGGTCGCCGGGATCGACCTGGACGATCCCAAGCAGCGCCTCGTCACGCAGCTGCAGTTGCTGCTCAGGACGGCTGGTTAGCCCGGGACAGCTCGCTCATCATGTGCCCGGCCAGGCTGAGCAGGGTCCGTTCGATGCACTCGACGAGCATCCGGGAGGTGGCCGGCTCGATGGTGGTCCAGTCGCGGCCGTCGGAGGCCCGGTACTCCTCGATCAGGTACCGGCCGTTGGGCGAGTCGAAGAACCCGACCAGCTCGTCGTCCCGCACCGAGTAGCCCATGTGGTCGATCACCGCGGCGGTGAACTCGCCGCGGTCGGTGGCCCCGTAGATGGTCTCGGCCAGCCAGTTCGCCTCCTCGGACCCCAGCCGCGGGGCCCGCGCCGGGATGTGGTCGGCGGGGCCGGTGATCGAGCGGTACCGGGCGTCCGCGATGACCTCGTTGGGCAGCGAGACCGTGCAGCCCGGGCCGTGCACGACGTCCAGCAGGAGGCTGACCGGCGCCCTGGCGACGTCTTCCGGCCGGATCGCGTGGATGTTGACGTGGCCGCCGACGTAGACGCCGAAGGCGCCCTGGTCGCCCGAGGACGCGGCGAACGCGCGCACCGGGCCGCCCAGCCACAACCGGGCGCCGACCGCGCGCCGGGGCCGGGCCAGCACGTTGAACAAGGAGACCAAGCGTGGATGTGGGTTGCCCTGGCTGTCGGAGAGACCCGCGCGCTGCAGTTCGGCCCACGCCTTAGGGGCCGCCCCGCGCTCGCCACGGGTGTAGCGCGACACGGTCAGCGTCTCTGGCATGTCCGGCAGCCCGAGGTACTCCCAGAGCACCTGGTAGGCAAGGTCAGAGATGGTGAAAACCGGGCCGGGCGCTCCCGAGGTTCGCCGCGGGGCAGTCTGTGATCTCATCTGGCGTCACCCCTCCCATCAATGGGTTACACGGACGCCAGGCCGGGCCGGTTCACCGGATCGTGACCCAATCTTCGAACGGTTCCCGGACCGGACACCACGACCAGGCCGGATGTGACCGGCGAGCAGGCGGCAGTTCGCCCGTATCACTCCGGCGGGTTAGGCCGAACGTGTGATTGGATATGCGGACATGGGGCACATCAACCGCAGAGCGGCGTTCGGTTTGGGGACCGCGATCGCCGCCACCACTGTTCTCACCGGCACTGTTTCCGGTACCGCCAACGCTGCCGAGGACGTCAACGACGTCGAAGAAGTCAGCCCGTCCACCCCGGACCGCGCCCGCCGCCAGGTGAAGCGCGTCTACGACCGGGAGACCGCGAACGCGGGCGGGACGTGGAACGCCTACATCACCGTCGCCGACCCGGACGGCACCCCGGTCGCGGCCGTGGACGCCGGGTCCACCGACGTGGTCGAGGCGTACAGCGTCAACAAGATCGCGGTCGCCATGGCCGTGCTGGACAAGATCGACCGCGGCCTGCTCACCCTGGACCAGCAGGTCCAGGTGCCGGCCGACATCGTCATCCCCAACGGCGACGGCATCATCAAGCTGGACCGGGCCTACCCGAGCGCGTTCACCGCCGGGCACGTCATGTCCCTGCTGCTCACGGTCTCCGACGACACCTGTGTGCGGCTGTCCGGGCTGCTCTGCCCGGCCAGGGAGATCAACGACATCATCGTGGCCAAGGGCTTCCCGAACACGCAGGTCGTGCCGGTGGCCAACCCGAACCGGTTCTTCCTCGGCAAGACCACGCCGCGCGAGACCCACGACATCCTGCAGGGCCTGATCCACGGGACGCTGCTGAGCGCCACCTCCACCGACTTCCTGTTCAACATCCTGCGCTCGCAGGTGGCGTTCACCGACGGGATCCGCCGGATGATGTCGTCGGACGAGCGCGGCCGGGTCGCCACCAAGGCGGGCTGGCTCAACGACGGCCGCAACGAGGCCGGGATCATGTTCGACACCGCGGGCAAGCCGGTGCTGACGTACTCGCTGTTCGCCCGGGGCCAGGCGCACCCGGAGGACTTCGGCGCCACTCACCCGGCCGTGCAGGCCCGGTCCGACATGGGCCGCAAGTGGCTGCGGGCGGTCGACAAGATCGCGGGCGCGGCTTCCGCCCGCACCCTGGCCGCTCAGGTCTACCAGCCGTCGAACGGCGGCTGACCAGGGCGGGGGCGGACCCTACCCGGTCCGCCCCCAAGCCTGGGCTGAGAATCGCCTGATAGGTGGCTGTGAGTATCGGACACCGGGCACAAACCGTCGCTCGTCCCGCGTTGACTCGGGTGTAGGCACAAAACACCCCAACGGGGAGAGAGCAATGACCAGCCCGATGAACACGGCATTCCGTCCCAACAACGCAGTCCCGTCCCTTCCGACGATGCCGAACGGATGGCCGGTCGGCTCTTACGACACGTACGCCGACGCACAGCGCGCGGTGGACTACCTGGCGGACAGCAAGTTCCCGGTCCAGAACGTCACCATCGTCGGCGTCGAGCCGCTGCTGGTCGAACGGGTCGCCGGCCGCCTTTCGTGGGGCCGCGTGCTCGGCGCGGGCGCCATGAGCGGCGCGTGGTTCGGCCTGTTCATCGGCCTGATGCTGAGCCTGTTCACGGCCGGCGCCGGGTTCGGCCCGATCCTGATCGGCCTGGTGACCGGTGTCGTGTTCGGCATGGGCTTCTCGGCCATCAACTACGGCGCGACCCGCGGCCAGCGCGACTTCGTGTCGCACAGCCAGATCGTCGCCCGCCGCTACGACGTGCTGGCCGTGCCGGCGCAGGCCGAAGCGGCCCGCAACCTGCTGGCGAAGCTGTCGATCGGCATGCCTCCCACCGCGCAGGCCTGATCTCACACCGACGAGGCGCCCCGGACCACCCGGGGCGCCTTTGTCATGTCGAGCGGTTGAAGTCCTCAAGCAGTTGGCGCACCGCAGCAGTCATCTCCCGCGATCGAAGCGCGTGCACCGAGATGCCGCGTTCCCGCGGCCGGTTGCTGCCCGGGAATCGGCGGCCCGGCCGCGGAGCGTTACTCCATTTCGCCGAGTTCCACTGACATGGACCAGTGCCGGTCGACGCAGCCGGTCAGCGCGCGGGTTTCTTCAGTTCCAGCAGGTTGCCTTCGGGGTCCTTGACGTACGCGAACCTCGTTCCCGGATGGGCACCGGGGGATGGTGCCGATACCTCCTTCGCGCCCGCGGCCAGCACTTGGGCGAAGGTGGTGTCGACGTCGTCGACGGCGAGGCACCAGTGGAAGTAGCCCTGGGTGCCCGCGCCGTCGAAGGGGTCGGCGAACTCCTGCGGCCCGGAGCCGGTGCGCTCGATCAGCTCGATCTTGAGCCCCTCGGGGTTTCTGAGCACCACCGAGCGCACGCCCGGCATCTCGAAGCTCTCCTCCAGTTCGGTGAGGCCCAGCGCGCGCTCGTAGAAGCCGCGTTGGACATCGAGATCCGCCACGGACAGGCCGACGTGGTCGAAGTTCATCATCGCTCCCAAGGTTAATAGTTTTAACCAGGTTAGCACTACTAACCTTGGGGGCATGGCGACCCGACCGACCGGCAAGCACCACGGTGATCTCCGCAACGCCCTCGAACAGGCGGCCCTCGAACTGGTGGCGGAGCAGGGCACGTTCACGCTCGCCGAGGCCTCCCGCCGGGCCGGTGTGAGCGTGGCCGCGCCCTACAAGCACTACGCGGACAAGGACGCCCTGCTGGCCGCGATCGCTCAGAAGGGCTACGAGCAGCAGTACGAACGCTTCTCAGCCGCCATCGACTCGGCGACCGGCCCCGTTGAGCAACTCGCCGCGTTCGCCGCCGCCTACGTCCAGTTCGCCGCGGACAACCGGGCGCTGTTCGAGATCACCTTCAACGCGGGCCTGAAGAAGACCCGCTACTACGACCTCGCCGTGGCGGGTAACCGCGTCCTGACGCTGCTGCGCGGGCCCGCCACCCATCTGCGCGACGACCCGCACAGCGCCCTCGACCTCATCCACACCGTCGGCGCCGTCGCGCACGGGTTCGCCGCGTTCCTGTTAGAAGGTGTGTTCGGCGACCCCGCCGACGCCCTGGAGTCCACCAAGGAACGCGCCCGGGCGGCGACGCGGCGGCTGATCCCGGAGCGTTGATCTCATTCCGCCATCATGCCCTCGGGGACACCGGCGACCTTGATCCGACGCCAGATCGAGTGCCACTGCGGCAGCTCGTGGTAGCGCCGCAGCGCGGCGATGCCGGCCATCCAGCCGGCCCAGCCCGGGTACGGCGGGTTGGTCGTGTCGAACCCGCTGTGCACCACGGTGAGCCGGGTCTTGCCGTCCGAGTCCTCAAGCTCCCAGCTGTCGATCATGCCGTCGGCGTACCGCAGCGTCCCCTTGCGCCCCGGCTCGAACTCGACGAACACCGCACCCGCGGGGTTCAGGTCGAACCCGCCCATCGCGAAGCGGCCGCCGACATAGGGCTCGATGTCCACGTTGGCGCCGGACCACCGGCGGAACACCTCCGCCTGGGTCATCGAGTCGAACACCTGCTCCCGCGGCGCGTCGATGACGACCGACGCACGCAGCTCGGTCGAGGTGAAGTCGCACTTCGGGGTCACCTCGCGGCCGTCAAGGTGGTCGGCCAGGTTGGCGATCGCCAGCGTCCAGAACGTCTGCAGCGCGCCCCGGGCACCGGCCCGGTCGGCGATCACGTCCTCGAAGCTGGGCAGGTCGCTGTGGGTCAGCGTGACCAGCGTGCCGTCCTCGTCCTCGGCCACCTCGAACTGCACCGTGGCCTCCACGCCGTCCACGGTCCAGCCGAACCGGATGGTGCGCTCGTCCACGTGCAGGACGCGCTGGTGCGGCTCGGCGCCGTCCGGCGTGAAGCGGCCCCAGAACTCGTATCTGCCGGGCAGCTCGACCTCGGCGTGCTCGGCGAGCCAGACGCGCATCGCGGCCGGGTCGGTCAGCGCCTCGTACACGACCTTCACCGGGGCCGGAACGACTACGGACAGCAGCAGATCAGGTTCGGTCATCGGGAACTCCCTTGGGATAGCAGGCGACGGCCAGGCGGAACGCGTCGCCCTCGGCGCCGCCGTAGCGGGTGAACAGGTCCTGCAGGGTGTGCTGC
>CBIMJO010000470.1:0-7206 GCA_966244135.1 uncultured Actinocrispum sp.
CGACGGAGGTGTCGTGCAACATCTGGTATGCGCTGACGGGCCTGGAGACCGGCGTCCCCGCCCACCCCACCTTCCCGGCAGGCCCCACACCCTCCACACCAGACCCACCCAACCGCACCCCCGCACGGCCCGCCAGTGGCGCCCACCCACAGCCCGACCACGCGAGGCCCACCGCACCTTCACGGCAACCCATCCGCGCTCCGTCCCAGGCCCGACAGGAGCGAGGCCGCGCCGCACCCTTCACGGCAACCATCGGCGCGCCCGCTCCACGACCGCCCTGGCCTGAACCCTGCCGCCCCTTCGCGGAAGCATCCAACACTCGACGCCAGATTCGGCATGGTTCCAGGCCATCCACGCTTCGCTCCACAACCGACGTGGCCAAGCTTCTGCCGCACCTTCGCGGCAAAGCCACCCCACCACCCAACACTCGACGCGGCGCAAGGTCCCCGCCGCCAGCGCTCCACTCCGGACTCGACACCGCAAGAGGCCCTGACGTTTCGAGGCAGGCTCCCCGCTCCACACCACGCGCATGTGGCACGGGTCCTTCACGACAGGCCACTCGTGCATCGCACCCGAGCCCGACGCGGAACGCCCAGCACGAACTCGAACCACCTCCAGCAAGAACCACCTCCGCGCACCTACAACAATTGAGCATCGGCGCACAGCACTGGGCCCGGTCACACCGTAACCGGGTCCCGCCCTGGATTCCCTTACTCCGCGCGCATGGCGGTCAACTGCCACATCGCGAGCCGGATGTTGCCCCGCTCATCCACAGGCACCTCCCGAGTCGCGGACCGAGGCACGTCACTCTCCGGTATCAAAGCGCGCACCATCCCCAAGAACGCCTCACCGTTCATGTTGGTGTCATACAACGCCGGCCCCAGATGAGTGATCGTCCACTTGGGACCAACAGTCTCACGCAGATTCTCCTCCGTAATGCGAAATGGCGCAGGGAACTCCGCCGGAAGATCCGTCGAGAAGCAGAAGATGTGCAGAACCGCACCAGGCCGAGTGACACGCACCAGCGCATCGACGTACTGGTGCCGCTGCGATGGAGTCAGGCAGTGGTACAGCGCACTGTCCACCACTGTGTCGAACCGGCCCTCCAACCCCGCCAGGGAGGTCGCCTCGCCCTGCTGGAAATCAATGCTGAGGTCACCAGCCCGGCGCCGCGCCTCAGCCAAAGCCGTCTGCGAACCGTCCACTCCGGTCACTGTGAACCCGCGTGATGCCAGGAAGATCGAGTTGTTGCCCAGCCCGCAACCGATGTCCAGCACCTCGCCGCGGACCTGGCCGGAGTCCACCAGCGCGACGAGCGCCGGCTGCGGCCGCCCGATGTCCCACGGCATGCTGTTCCCCATCGCCGTCTCGCCCTGGTACCACTGCTCGAAGTCGACGTCATCCTGCGCGAACGCCATGATCGCCTCCCGTTTATTCAACGCCTGATGAACTCCATCATGCTCGCCGGCTCATCGACCGTCAACCGCGCGCAACGCCACCAACATCAGCCCCGCGGTGACCACGAACGCCGCCCCATAGACCGTCACTCCAGCGAGAACGCCGAACGCCTCAGCGCCGAGGCCCCACCCAGAGTCATAGGAGACGTTCCAGACCGCGCTGACCGTGCCGTACTCGGACTTGGGTACGCGCTGCAGCATCACGGACAGCGACGCGTTCTGGACCACCCCGAACCCGGCCCCGAACACCAGCATCGCGACAACTGGCGAGAACACGACCAAGAAGATCCCCAGCGCACAAGCCAGCAATCCGAGCAGCATCAACCGGTGAGCTCCATGCCGGTCGCCGTACCGCCCCGCGAACAGCCGGGCAAAGGTAGTCGTGACGGTCTGGACCAGCAGGGCCAAAGACGCGTTGCCAACAGCCAACGGCAGGAACGCGGCGGCGATCCCCGCAGCGGAAGTCGTCGCGAAGAACACCAGCGACGGCCGCACCAAAGCAGGAGAACGCAACCCAGCCAACACCCCCACCGACGAACCCGAAGCTCCCACGGCCGGAATCCAAGGCACAACGGCAAGTCCAGACAGAGCAGCAGCACCGGCCAGCAAGAACACGACCGAGCACCCCGCAGACCCGGCCAGCCAGACCCCAACAGGAAGCCCAAGCACGCCCGGCAGGCTCACCACAACACCGACGAGCCCCAGCCCTTCACCCCGCCGCGCAGGCGGCACGAGCAGCGCGACCAGAGCGCCAGCGACGACCACGATGATCCCGAACCCCAACCCGCAAAGTACGCACAGGACGACGACCAGAGAGACACCGGAAACCAGTGGCAGAGCCAAAGCCGGCAGACCTAGCAGTGCTAACCCCAGCGCCAGCACGGATCGGTACCCGTACCGCGCGATCAGCCGGGGCGTCATGACCTCGGTGACCATGCACGACACCATCAGCGCGCCCGTCGCCAGGCCAACGGCGCCCGAACCGCCGGCGCCGATGTACAGCGGAACCGTGGCCAGCAGCAGGTACAGCGAGGTCAGCGCGCCGAAGTTCGCGGCCAGAACGCGCAGCAGGGAGCCGGTGAGGAGGCGGGTCTCGGTGGTGGTCGTCATGTCAGGAACGCTAGGTTCACAACCGGGTCAGGATTAAGCTCCAATTCCATGTCCGTGGAGTGGTCCGGTTTGAGCCCCGAGCTGTTGGTCCGGCTCGATCGCGACACTACGACGCCGCTGAAAACCCAGCTGGAGAGCACTCTCCGCACCGCCATCCAGACCGGCCGGCTGGGTGTCGGCGAGCGCCTGCCGTCGTCCCGGGAACTCGCCAGCACGCTGGGCATCTCCCGCGGTCTCGTCCAGGAGACCTACGCCCAGCTGCAGGCCGAGGGCTACCTGACCACGCGGGTCGGTTCGGCGACCCGCGTCGCGAACACCGCCCAACTCCCGCCCGCCACACCGAAACCCGCCAAACCCAGGATAGGCACGGACTTCGCCGCGGGTGTGCCGGATCTGGCCAGCTTCCCCCGGAACGACTGGGTGTGGGCGATGCGTGAGGCGTGCCGCTCGGTCCCGAACGCCATGCTCGACTACGGCGACCCGCGCGGCAGTCCGCAGCTGCGCGAGGTCCTGGCGGCGTACCTGCGACGGGTCCGAGGCGCGGCCGCGGATCCCGAGCGGATGGTGATCTCCACCGGCTTCTCCCAGGGTCTCGCGGTCACGCTGCGGGCGTTGGCGGCCAACGGGATCACCAAGATCGCCTTCGAAGACCCCGGCTACGCCGACACAAGCGTGGCCGCGTGTGCACAATCCGGAACAACCGCGATCCCCGTGCCGGTCGACGAGGACGGCATCGACGTCGACGCACTGGACGCAACACCAGCTCGCGCGGTGGTGCTCACACCGGCTCACCAGTGGCCGACGGGCGTGGTCCTTGCGCCGCAACGACGTCAAGCCCTCGTCGAATGGGCGGCGCGCAAGGACGCCGTGATCATCGAGGACGACTACGACGCGGAGTTCCGCTACGACCGGGAACCCGTGGGCGTTCTTCAGGGCCTCGCGCCCGACCGGGTGGTCGCGATCGGCACGGTCAGCAAGTCGCTCGTTCCGGCGGTCCGGCTGGGCTGGGTCGTCTGCCCACCCGCGCTGGCCGACGCGATCGCCGAGCAGAAGGCATTCAGCGACCGCGGCTCGCCCGGACTCGATCAGCTGACCCTCGCGCGCATGATCGAGTCCGGCCGGTTCGACCGGCACCTGCGCCGGATGAGACCGGTGTATGCGCAACGCAGAACAGCATTGGTCGAGGCGTGCGCGAATTTCGGCCTCGAGGTGACCGGCCTCGCGGCCGGGTTCCACGCCGTCGCGCACATCCGCGCGGACGAGCGGACGGTGCTCGAAATGGCTCTGGAGCTGGATGTCGGCCTCTACGGGATGAGCGCGCAACGGTCCAACCGCGCGGCCACGCCGTCCCAGCTCGTGCTCGGTTTCGGCAATCTGACCGAGCGCGCCATCCAAGCGGGGATCGCCAAGGTCGGCCATTTCCTCAACACTTGACCCAGGTGGTGGTTCCGGCCGGAACCACTCGCGAGCGGATCAAGCTGGGGCCCGGGGGTTTCCTCGGGGCGCCGGACTGGCGTACGGTTGTGTATACCGTATGCAGATGGAGTGTCAGGAGATGAGCATGACCCCCGACCCGGACCGGGTGCGTGCGGTGATCGACGCACATCGCAGCGACCGAGGCGCGCTGCTGCCCATCCTGCACGGCCTGCAGGCCGAGTTCGGCTACGTCAGCCAGGACATGGTGCCGATCCTGGCCCACGAGCTGAACATCTCCCGCGCGGACGTGCACGGCGTGATCACCTTCTACCACGACTTCCGGCCCGAACCGGCCGGTAAGACCGTCGTCAAGCTGTGCCGCGCGGAGGCGTGCCAGTCCGTCGGCGCCGAGAAACTCGTCGAGCACGCGCAACAGGTCTACGGCGTGAAACTGGGGCAGACCACGCCGGACGGCACGGTGACCCTGGAGCAGGTGTTCTGCCTTGGCAACTGCGCGCTCGGGCCGGCGGCGCAGATCAACGGCAGGCTGCACGGCAAGCTGGACGCGAACCGCTTGGACGCACTCGTCCTGGGAGCGGAGACGGGGAACGCATGACTGCGCCAATGCTCGACCCTGCCAGCAGGTCTTCGGTGACCATTTACGTGCCACGCGACTCGGCGGCCTGCTCGGTCGGCGCGGACGAGGTCGCGGCCGCTTTCGAGGCGTCCGGGGCGGATGTTCGCGTTGTGCGCAACGGTTCCCGCGGGATGTTGTGGCTGGAACCGTTGGTGGAGGTCGTGACCGACGCGGGCCGGATCGGCTACGGGCCGGTCACCCCGGCCGACGTCCCGTCCATCCTCGACGGCACGAACCAGGACCTGAGTCTCGGCCTGGTGGAGGACCTTCCCTGGATGGCCGCGCAGAACCGGTTGTGCTTCAAGCGGGTCGGGGTCACCGATCCGCTGTCCGCGGACGATTACCTTTCGCATGGCGGAATGGAAGGCCTGCGCAAGGCGATCACGTTGACCCAGGCCGAAGTTGTGGCGCAAGTCACTGAGTCCGGATTGCGCGGCCGTGGCGGCGCCGGGTTCCCCGCGGGCATCAAGTGGAAGACCGTGCTGGACACGCCGGGCGAGCTGAAGTTCGTCTGCTGCAACGCCGACGAGGGCGACAGCGGCACGTTCGCCGACCGGATGCTGATCGAGGGCGACCCGTTCTGCCTGATCGAGGGCATGACGATCGCGGCATACGCAACAGGCGCGACCGAGGGTTACATCTACCTGCGGTCCGAGTACCCCGACGCGGGCCGGACGCTCAACCAGGCCATCGAGATCGCGTACGCGCGCGGCTGGCTCGGTGAGAACGTGCTGGGATCCGGCCACACGTTCGACCTCTTCGTGCGGATGGGCGCGGGCGCGTACATCTGCGGCGAGGAGACCTCCATGCTGGACAGCCTGGAGGGCAAGCGCGGCATGGTGCGGGCCAAGCCGCCGATCCCGGCGATCACGGGCCTGTTCGGCAAACCGACCGTGGTGAACAACGTGCTCACCCTCGCGTCGGTGCCGGCGATCCTGGCCGGCGGCGCCGACGCGTACGCGGCGCTCGGGATGGAACGGTCCCGCGGCACACAGGTTTTCCAGCTGGCCGGCAACATCGCCCGCGGCGGGGTCTTCGAGACCGCGTTCGGCATGTCGCTCGCCGGGCTGATCAACGACTTCGGTGGCGGCACCCGGTCCGGGCGCCCGGTCCGCGCGGTGCAGGTCGGCGGCCCGCTCGGTGCCTACCTCCCGGCCGACCGGCTCGACCTCCCGCTGGACTACGAGGCGTTCGCCGCGGCGAACGCGATGCTCGGGCACGGCGGGATCGTGGTCTTCGACGACACCGTCGACATGGCGGCGATGGCCCGGTTCGCGATGGAGTTCTGCGCCGAGGAGTCCTGCGGCAAGTGCACACCCTGCCGGGTCGGCTCGGTGCGCGGCGTGGAGACCATCGACAAGATCGTGGCCGGCCAGGACACCGACACGAACCTGGCGCTGCTCAACGACCTCTGCGAGCTGATGACCGATGGATCGCTGTGCGCGATGGGTGGACTCACGCCGAACCCGGTGCTGAGCGCCCTCAAGCACTTCCCGGACGACTTCGCGGCCAGGCGGATCATCCCGTTGCCGATCTCGGCCGCCGCCCACCAGGAGACGACATCATGAGCCTGATCAAGGAACACGACCTGGGCACACCGGCGCTGCCTGGCGAAGCGACGGTCACGGTGGAGGTCGACGGCCACCCGGTGACCGTGCCCGAGGGCACGTCGGTGATGCGTGCGGCCGCCATGAGCGGCATCGACATCCCGAAGCTGTGCGCGACGGACAGCCTGGAGGCGTTCGGATCCTGCCGCCTGTGCCTCGTGGAGATCGACGGCCGCAAGGGAACCCCGGCCTCGTGCACCACACCGGTCGCGCCGGGCATGAAGGTCCGCACGCAGACCCCACGGCTGGAGAAGCTCCGCCAGGGCGTGATGGAACTCTACATTTCGGACCATCCGCTGGACTGCCTTACCTGTTCCGCCAACGGCGACTGCGAGCTGCAGGACATGTCCGGGGTCGTCGGCCTGCGGCAGGTCCGGTACGGCTACGAGGGCGAGAACCACCTCGACCTGCTCACCGACGACAGCAACCCGTACTTCGACTTCGAGGCGTCGAAGTGCATCGCGTGCTCGCGGTGTGTCCGGGCGTGCGGCGAGATCCAGGGCACGTTCGCGCTGACCATCGAGGGCCGCGGGTTCGAGTCCAAGGTGTCCGCCGGCGGCGTGGACTTCATGAACTCCGAGTGTGTCTCTTGTGGAGCGTGCGTCCAGGCCTGCCCGACCGCGACGCTGCAGGAGAAGTCTGTCGTCAACCTCGGCATGCCGACCCGCAGCGTGATCACGACCTGCGCGTACTGCGGGGTCGGGTGTTCGTTCAAGGCCGAGCTGCGCGGGGACGAGCTCGTGCGGATGGTGCCGTACAAGGACGGTGGCGCCAACGAGGGGCACTCGTGTGTGAAGGGGCGGTTCGCGTTCGGCTACGCGACCCACCCGGACCGCAAGCTGGAGCCGATGATCCGGGAGTCCATTGAGGACGAATGGCAGGTCGTCGACTGGGCGACCGCGATCACCTACACCGCGCGCAAACTGCGTGAGGTGCAGGAGAAGTACGGCCAGGGCTCGATCGGCGGCATCACCTCCTC
>CBIMJO010000471.1:0-7193 GCA_966244135.1 uncultured Actinocrispum sp.
GAGTTCCCAGTCGTGGTAGCCGAGACTGCCGTATTCCGGGTCTTCGAGGTAGAGCTTCCACAGCGCCCTATCGGTGCGCGCGATGGTGGGATTCATGTTGCCGCGGCGCATGGTGGTGAACAGGGTGTCCACGTCGACCCACTCACCCAACGGGCCGGTAGCCGGCGCCGCGGCGACCATCTGGCGGCGAGGCTTGGCGGCGGTGAGTACGTTGGTGATGCGCCGGCCTTTGATCTGTTCAATCCGGCTGAACTCGTCAGCCAGCGCTGCCACACCTGGCGGATGACCTCGGTGGGTGATTTACCCAGTGCGACACGGCCTTACGGTGTCAGCTGGAGGCGGGCGCCGTCGAGCTTGGCAAGTCCACCGGCCTGCACCAGCAGCGGCCACGCGAAGGTGGCGATGGGTTCATCGGCGTTGAAGTCGCCGTGCGTGAGGTGCGTGTCGATGGTGCGGACGGTGGCGGCGGAGGGGCGGCTGGTCGTGGCGCTGCATTCACCTGACCGGCCGCGCACAGTTCGAGCACGGCGCGCAGGTTGACGAGGGCTTCCTGCCCAGTCAGCCGTGCCTGGCGCTCGTCGACGTCGGGCGAGGGGATGAAAGTGTTCATGTTCCTTTCACCCAGTGACGGTAGGCGTCGATCCACTCCGCGCCCTCCGGTGAGGGCGTGGGCAGCGGCAGGTCCAGGATTGGGATGCGCTGCTTCGCCTGGCCGCGTGCGCACACGGCCGCGATCTGATCGTCCTCGGTCAGATCAACGCCCGTCACGGTCACGTCCACGCCCAGCACCACGGTCTGGAACGGCACGGCGAGATGTTCCTCCAGCATGGTGTAGAAGCCGGTGAGGCACTCGCTCTCGTTGTAACAGTCGACAGTCGCCTCGGCGATCAGGGCGTCCAGCGCCGCCCGGTTCGATCGGCTCACCCGGTCAGCTTTCCATGCCCGGTGACCGTTCCTCGGCGAAGGTCCCCATCTCCGGTCAACACGAGCTTTGGCATTCACCCGCGTTGCTGGCGCCAGGTGGTTATGGCGCTCTGGAGTTACTGCCGCAGGTTGCGGACAGTGCAGAAAGACCTGGGATCCGGATCAGCTTGCTGTCAATGGTGACCAGGTCGGCATCGAAAGCCTCCGTGAGTGCGACGCAGGCGGCGTCGTGGGGCCACATGTTGTGCCGCAGTTGCCAGATGCGCGGTAGCAACGGGACGTGGTCGTATCGCTTCAGCTTGATGACGCCTTGTAGATCCAGGGCGCGCCGCGCTTCGTCGGCAGGCAGTTTCTCGCCGCGTACCAGGCCGCGAAGAGTGGAGGCGCATTCCAGATCGAGCGACGATAAGGTCCGGCGGTGAGTGAGTACCAGTATTACGAGTTCTTGGCCGTGGATCGGCCACTGAACAGCGACGAGCAGGCGGCGGTTCGAGCGTTGTCCACCCGGGCGCGGATCACCGCGACCAGCTTCACCAACACCTATAGCTGGGGTAACTTCCGCGGGAACCCGCGCGAACTGGTCGAGAAGTACTACGACGCCCACCTGTATGTCACCAACTGGGGCACCCACGAGGTGATGCTGCGCATTCCGAAACAACTGCTCGATCCGCGCCTTGCGGCGGCGTACTGCCTGGACGAACGGACCGAAGCCTGGACCACCGGCACGCATCTGATCCTGGACTTGCGCAGCGACGACGAGGAGGGCGACTGGGATGAATACGCCGAGGACTCGCTGGCCGCCATCATCGGGACACGCGCCGAACTGGCTGCTGGCGACCTTCGGGCGCTGTACCTGGGCTGGCTCTCCGCGCTTTCCACGTGGGAACTCGAGGAGGACGACGAGGACGAATACCAAGGCGTGCTGGAACCCCCTGTTCCAGCCGGTCTCGCCGAACTGACCGCGCCCCAACGTGCGCTGGCCGACTTCCTGCGCGTCGACGCTGACCTACTTGCCGTCGCCGCTGAAGCCAGCGCCGCCGCGCCGGCCACATCACAACCAGCCACCGCGCGGCAGTTGGCACCGCTGATTGCCGTGATGCCGGACAAGGAAAAGGACGACTTCCTGGTCCGCCTTGCCCTCGGCAGCGAACCCCAGCTACGCGTCGAACTCCTCCACCGTCTCCACGGCGCCCCTGAACCGGTCACCACGTCAGGCCGGCGCACCGCAGCCCAACTGCTCGACGCGGCCTACCAACGCCGCGAACACAACAGGCGACTCGCCGAGAGGCAACGAGCCGAAGAAGCCGCCCGCCGCGAGCAAAAGCTGGCCAAGGCACGAGAACAGCGCCTCGCCGCGGTAGCGGCACGAGGCGAGGATGTATGGAACGACATCACCCATCACGTCGCAACCAAGAAACCCACCGAGTACGCCGCGGCGGTCGAGCTACTCCACGACCTCCACGAGATCAGTACCCGAACAGGTCGAGACCAGGAGTTCCTCAAGCGACTGCAAGGTCTGCGTGACCAGCACCAGCGCAAACCCGCATTCCTCCGGCGCCTGGACGAGCAGGGTCTTCCCCGATAACTCCGTGGATCCCAGAGCAAGTCAGCGAGCTGTCACGGATTCGATCGAGACAGGGCTTTGCGCGGGTCAGGGAAGCCAAGACTGGTGTAGCCGGGTGCGCGTTTGCTCAGCGAGGAGGCCAGCACGCCGGTGTTGATGTCGTGGTAATCGTGCACTTCAGCCGTCGTCTTTCCCGAGTGCGGGCGGAGGATTCGGCCGACGTACTGGACGAGACGCCCCTTGAAGGCGATGGGCGCCGCGAGGAACAAGGTATCCAGAACAGGACAGTCGAACCCCTCACCAACGAATGGTCCAGTGGTGGCCACGACCAGCAGCGGTGGCCCATCGGTGGCAGGTTGCAGACGAGCCATCGCATCACGCCTGGCCGTCGTGGCCATGCCGCCGCGCAGCACGACCGGGTCGAGATCCCGGCGTCGGAGTTCTTCAGTCAAGCGATGGACGTGCGCTGTCCATTGGGTGAGGATGAGGCACTGCCTGCCGCGTTGGAGTGCGGCCGCCACGTCCGTGATGACTTGGGTGGTGCGGGTGTCGTCGGAGACGAGGTCGCGGTAGATGGCCGCCATTCCGCCAGGTTTCGATGGATCGGCGTCGCCGACGTAGCGGAATCCGGTTTCGTGTACATGGAGGATCGGAGTCGGCCGCGATGCGGGACCTGTCTTCGGGAGTTGCAGTTGCGGCGATGATTTCTCGGCGGTGATGTCGTGTGTGATGGTGTGACGGACGGGGCCGAGTTGGAAGGCGATGAGGTCGTCGAGTTTGTCACGGCGGTAAGGGGTAGCAGTGAGTCCGAGCCAGCGGCGGGCGGGGATTTGTTTGACGGCGTGCTCGAAAGCGGCGGCAGGAATGTGGTGGCACTCGTCGACCACCACGAGTCCATACCCAGCGGTGAGCGAGGTGACCTCATCCTTGCGGGCGAGGGTTTGCAGCATCGCGACATCGACGACGCCTCGGGTCTTGCTTCGGCCACCGCCGAGTTGGCCTGGTTTGACGCCAAGTAACTCGGTGATGCGGGTGCGCCATTGGTCGGCGAGAGCTCTGCGGTCGACGAGTACGAGTGTCGCTGTGGCGTGTTTGGCGACCAGTGCGCAGGCGATCACGGTCTTGCCCGCACCGGGAGGGGCAACCAGCACACCGAGGTCGTGGTGGCAGAGGGCATCGACAGCGTCCTGTTGCGTGCGGGTCAGTGTGGCGGTGAAGGTCAGTTCCTTGGTTTCGCCGAGTGCTCGTTCGTCCGTGGTCTCCAATCGGCTGCCTGCCTGGTCGACAAGCGAGGTCACAGTGTCCGTCAGGCCGCGCGGCAGGATGATGCCGCCGTCCAGGGTTTCGTCGTAGCTGCGGAGAAATCGTGGCGTGTCCCATGTGGACATACGCATGCGCTGGCGCTCGTAGAAGATCGGATTCGGCATCGACGCGGCGTGTTTCAACGTCGCAAGCAGCGCTGGAGACAGTTCGCCCGACTCAACGCGTACTCCCGCCGAGAGCCTGGCGTGGACGATCGGCGCCGACGCGGCACGGATCCGCGTAGATATGGGCGTGGCGAGGCGCTCGACACCACCGCCCACCACGACTTGATCGGTCCGGCGGACGATCTTGCCAACCTCGGCAGGGCTCATCCTGCCCAGCGAGGACAGGAACGCCCACTGGTCGTCGTGCGGTTCCATGGTGGACAGATCAAGAAACAGAGTCGCCCCATCCTTGCGTGCTGCGCCCTGCAACGGCGCGGCGATCAGATTCCCCACCCCGCCGGATGGGAGCATGTCCTGTGCCGGGAACAGGCGGTCGTAACTGGCCAGATCCATATGCCCACGCAGCGCCATCGCTTCGCGTAGCAGGCCGGTGCCGAGGCGGCGCGCTGTCTCGGCGGGGATGGGCGCGGCGAAGAACACCCACACATGCGCACCGACTCCCGACCGTGACACCTCCAGGCCAGCCGGCACCGACCAAGCTCTGGCCGCTTTGAGATAAGCCAAGGCGTCCAGCATCGCGGCCTGGCCGTCGAAGTCGGCCGCCAGCCACCAGCACAGATCGCCATCCAGCAGCGGATATAACCCGAGATGCGTCTCCCCGGACAGATGAGCGCGCACGACCTCCCTGGACAAGGGCAGGTAGTCCCGATCCTCGTGACGCATGCCCTTGCGCCAACCACCACGCACCGCCGGCAACCAGCCCGCCTTACCCGTACGGGGGTTCTCCCACCGCGTCGCATAGATATCTCGGCGGGCAGCGAACAACGCGCCGAAGAAATCCACCTTCGTCTCCGGCGTCGACGCTCGGTCCACTGGACCTGGACGAGCCTCGAAGAACCCGGTCTGGACCGGGCCTGGAGGCTCTGCCTGTTCCGGTGTCAACTTCAGCAGGCGCAACAAGCGTGCGTTCTCCGCGTGCAAGCGGGCGGTCAATGCACGCAGACCAGCGAGCTCTTCCGCAAGCCCGGCCATCTCGGCTGACCGGAGATCGTTGCCCACGTTCTCACCGTAGAGTGCGTCAACCATCAATGCTTGCCACGTACCACTCGACCCCGAACCCGGGTACACCCAGGCCGGCCCTCGACGCGGCAGTTGGCGTACATCGACGTACGTCCCGCTACCTCACGCCTGGGGACGCTGGGTCGTCTCGGCGCAGCACGAGCCAATGCGTTGCGTTTGCTTCGAATGTTGCGCATAGGCGCGCTCGCTGTCGCTCCCCGTAGAACCTGTCCGAGTGCACGCGCAGAGGTTGGAGCAGCGATGACAACGTTAGCGTTCGACCCAGTTATGCCTGGTCAGGACGACATTGAGCGAGCCACGAAGCGCTGCCGCACATCAAGGGGTTCCTCGTGACGCACCAGACGCAGGAGCCTGTCCGGCTGCGTGTTGATGATGAGCACGACAGCGAGACGCTGGAGGTTCCCCGCGCCGCAGTGGAGTTGCTGGCACGGATCCCTGGCACACATGGCCACCGGTCAAGGCGTCTCCATCGTGCCAGCCCACGTGGAACTCACCACCCAGCAAGCAGCCGACCTGCTGAACGTCTCCCGTCCTTTCCTCATAGGTTTGCTCGAAGCGGGAAAGATCGAGTACCGCACCATCGGCAGACATCGCCGCGTCAAGGCCGCGTCGCTTCGTGAGTATATCCGCAACGACGATCGGAGCCGCCGTCAGGCAGCGGATGAACTCTCCGCGTTGAATCAGGAGATGAGGCTGAGCTGAGCGGTGGCTTTCGTAGTTCTCTACGACGCGAACGTTCTCTACCCGAACACCCTGCGCGACCTGCTGACTCGACTCACACAAGGCCCGCGACCGTTTGTGCAAGCCAAACGGATTGATGCGATTCTCGACGAGGTCTTCCGCAACCTGAAGCAGAACCGTCCCGACCTGGATGCGACCAAGCTGGATCGAACACGAGCACTAATTAACGAAGCGGTTCGTGACGTACTGGTGACCGGATATGAACCCTCTCATCGACACACTGCAACTCTCAGACGCCGATGATCGACACGTACTCGCAGCGGCCATCAAATGCCATGCACAGGTCATAGTTACCGACAAATAAGAGATTTTCCGTCAGAAGCACTGACACCTTGGGCATCGAGGCTAAAGACGCCGATGCCTTCGTCCTTGATCAGATCGGCCTCGGCAAGAGCAGAGTGTACGGTCGCATACAGCAAATCGCCGATTCACGCCACAATCCCCCGACGACCGTCGAGGACGTGCTGACTGAACTAGAAAATAACGGTTTGCTTGAGTCGTCCGCCACCTTGCGCGTCTGGTCATTCCACGCGGAATCCTTACGTTCGCGGGACCGTCGATCACGGCGTTCATAAATCCAAGCGACAGCCAGGCCTCTGTCGGGCGTGACAGGTTTTGTGACGGGAAACGTTGGAGAACGGGGAAGTTTCATAGTATTACCGGGACGGACTAAGATACTGTTGTTGCTGGTAGAGGACGTACAGACTGGTAAGACCACTTTCCTAAACTGTGTGTCGGAGGTTCGAATCCTCTCGGGGGCACTCGTCTTTCACCGGGCGAAACGGCCCCCTACCAGCGGAAACGCCGGTAGAGGGCCGCTAATGTGTTGTGGCTAGGCTGGTCGAGCGGCGGACGTATGCCGCAAATATGCCGCGGCCCGACCCGGCTCCCGCCAGCGAACGTCGCCCTCCTGAGCCCTTACGCCTTTCCAGCCCGATGCGCGTTTCCGGCCCGATGCGCTGTGGTGGTTGGAGCTTTAGCTGACCGAGTGGTTGAGGGCGTCGAGGAGCCAGGTGTGGGTGATGCCTGGTGGGGCGGGGTCGGTGGTGATCTCGCCTACGAGGTGCCAGTAGCGGCGTACTTGGGGGTGGCGGTCGGGGGCGGTGCGGTGGTTCAGGGCGCGGCGGAACTGTGGGGTGTCGTGGGTGCGGAGGGCGGTCGCGTGGGCGGCGACGAAGTGGTCGAGTGCAGGGCCGGGGGTCGGTGGAGTACCGGCGGTGACGTGGGGGAATGCCAGCTCGCAGGCCGCGCCGACGGCGGCGTGCAGGGCGCCGAGGTCGGCGATGCGATCGTGGTTGACGAGCGTGCTGGTCCTTAGGTGGGCGACGAATGCCCGGTCGGAGGCCAGCAGGATCAGTTCGGCGTATGCGACGACCTGCGCGGGAGTCGGTAGTTCCGGCGGTGGCGGCGCGCTGACCTCCAAGAACATCTGGGCCGAGTCCGGCGGGATTGGTCCA
>CBIMJO010000472.1:0-7177 GCA_966244135.1 uncultured Actinocrispum sp.
TGTCTTCGACTATCCGACACCAACTGTGCTCGCCGGGCACCTCCTCGACGAGTTGCTGGGCAGTGACGGCGAACTGTTCATGCCCAACGCCGTCGGAACCACCGACGACCCCATCGTGATCGTCGGCATGGCCTGCCGTTATCCGGGCGGCGTCGGTTCGCCCGAGGATCTTTGGCAGCTCGTCGCCGAGGGACGCGATGGGATCACGGCATTCCCGACGAACCGCAACTGGGACACGTTCGGGCGCGGCGACAGCGAGACGCTGACTGGCGGGTTCCTGCACGAGGCAGGGGAGTTCGACGCGGACTTCTTCGGGATCTCGCCGCGTGAGGCCGTTGCGATGGACCCGCAGCAGCGGCTGCTGCTGGAGACCGCGTGGGAAGCCGTTGAGCGGGCCGGGATCGAACCGACCTCGTTGCGGGGCACGCAGTCCGGCGTGTTCATCGGTGCCACCGAGGGTGCCTACCTGGACATCGTGGTGCGGTCCGGCAGCGACCTTCGTGGGCACCTGCTCACCGGCATCGCGGCGAGTGTCCTTTCCGGACGATTGTCGTACACGCTGGGGCTTGAGGGACCCGCGGTCACGGTCGACACGGCGTGTTCCTCATCGCTGGTGGCCATGCACTGGGCCACGCAGTCGTTGCGGTCGGGGGAATGCTCGCTGGCGCTGGCCGGTGGTGTCTGTGTGATGGCGTCCCCGGATGGCTTTGGGGAGTTCGACAAGCAGGGTGGTCTCGCCAACGATGGCCGCTGCAAGTCTTTCGCGGACGCGGCGGACGGCACAGGCTGGTCTGAGGGTGTCGGCATCCTGGTGCTGGAGCGGCAGTCCGATGCCATCCGCAATGGGCACAAGATCCTCGCGGTGGTCGCGGGTTCCGCGGTCAACCAGGACGGCGCGTCGAATGGCCTGACGGCACCGAATGGCCCTTCGCAGCAGCGCGTGATCCGTCAAGCGCTGGCAAACGCTGGTCTGTCCACTACGGACGTTGACGTTGTCGAGGCGCACGGCACGGGCACGACTCTAGGTGACCCGATCGAGGCGGGCGCCCTGCTGGCGACCTACGGCCAGAACCGTGAGACCCCGTTGCTGCTCGGCTCGATCAAGTCGAACATCGGGCACAGCCAGTCCGCGTCCGGTGTCGCCGGTGTGATCAAGATGGTCCAGGCGATCCGGCACGGCGTCGCACCCAAGACCCTGCACGTCGACGAGCCATCGTCCCATGTGGACTGGACGTCCGGCGCGGTCTCGTTGCTGACCGATGCGACCGACTGGCCGGAGACCGGCCGTCCGCGCCGCGCGGGCGTGTCGTCCTTCGGGATCAGCGGCACCAACGCGCACGTGATCATCGAGCAGGCCCCGGCCGCTGAGCCGCCCGCAGAACGCGCCGAACCGCCCGCTGTGGTGCCCTGGGCCGTGTCGGCCCGCACCGAGGCTGCCTTGAACGCTCAGCTCGCCCAGCTTCGCCGGGTCGAACAGGAGCCACTGGACATTGGTTACTCTCTCGCGACCGCACGGACTCCGTTCGAGCACCGGGCCGTTCTCCTTGGCGGGGAGGAGGTAGCCCGCAGCGTCGCCGCGGATGGGAAGCTGGCCTTCCTGTTCGCCGGTCAAGGCGCTCAGCGCCTGAACATGGGCAAGCAGCTCTACGAGCGGTTCGAGGCGTTCGCCAAGGCGTTCGACGAGGTCATGCTGGAGTTCGAGCCCAAGGTTCGCCAAGTGGTCTGGGGGACCGACGATGGCCTGCTGAACCGGACCGTCTTCGCTCAGCCCGCGCTGTTCGCGATCGAGGTCGCGCTGTACCGGCTCGTGGAGTCGTGGGGCGTGCGGCCGGATTACGTTGCGGGGCACTCGATCGGCGAGATCGCGGCCGCGCACGTGGCCGGGATGCTGTCGTTGAGCGACGCCAGCACGTTGGTAGCCGAGCGTGGCCGGTTGATGGAGCACCTGCCCGCGGGCGGCCTGATGGTGTCGCTGCGGGCCACCGAAGCCGAGGTTCTGCCGCTGCTGACCGACGGTGTGGGCATCGCCGCGATCAACGGGCCGCGGTCCGTGGTGATCTCCGGTGTCGAGGACGAGGTGCTCGCGGTCGCCGACCGGTTCGAGAAGTCCAAGCGGCTGCGGGTGTCGCATGCGTTCCACTCGCCGCTGATGGAGCCGATGCTGGACGACTTCCGTGCGGTCGTCGCCGAGCTGACCTTCAACGAGCCACAGATCAGCATTGTGTCCACTGTGACCGGTGCTCCGGCCGACGAAGCCATGCGAACGCCCGACTACTGGGTCCGGCACGCTCGTGAGGCCGTTCGGTTCGCCGATGGGATCTCGACGCTGGTTGCCGCCGGTGTCACCAAGTTCCTGGAGCTGGGGCCGGACGGTGTGCTGACCGCGATGGCCGGGGACACCGCCTCGGACGCGACTTTGGTCGCCGCGTTGCGCAATGAGCGCGACGAGGAGATCACCGCGATGACGGCCGTGGCTGTGTTGTATGCCAACGGTGTGAACGTCGACTGGGCCCAGTTCTTCAAGGGCACCGGGGCTCGCTGGGTCGACTTGCCCACGTACGCCTTCCAGCACGAATGGTACTGGCCGCGAGTGTCGGCTCGTCCGGCCGACGCCGCCGGGCTGGGTCTCGCGTCGGCCGACCACCCATTGCTCGGCGCCGCAGTGCGGATCGCTGACACGGACGGCATTCTGCTCACCGGCAGGGTGTCGGCATCTACCCACCCGTGGCTCGCCGAGCACACTGTGGACGGTCAGATCGTGTTCCCCGGCTTCTTCGAGCTGGCGGTCCGGGCCGGGGACGAGGTCGACTGCGGCCTGGTCTCCGACTTCACCGTCACCGAGCCGCTGGTGCTCACCGAGGCCGCCGACCTGCAGGTCCGCATCGGCCCGGACGAGGACGGCAAGCGCTCGCTTGGCGTGTACTCGAGCACGGGCAACGGGTGGGTGCAGCACGCCAGCGGTGTGCTCAGCGCGGACGAGGCCACCGAGGAATTCGGCGAGTGGCCACCGCAAGGCGCGGTCGCCGTCGACGCGGACGAGTTCCCGAACCTGCGGGAGATCTGGCGGCGCGGCGACGACATCTTCGCCGAAGCCGTGCTGCCCGAGCAGTTCGAGGAGACCTTCGGCCTGCACCCGGCCCTGCTCGACGCGGCACTGGGAACGGCGTCCCTGCTGGACATCGAGGGCCAGCCGGCCGGGTGGGGCAGGGCTTCGCTGCACGCCGCCGGTGCCTCGGTCATCCGGGTGCGAGTGTCCAAGAAGGACGCTGAGACGGTGTCGGTCGCGATCGTGGACCCGGCCGGTTCGCCGGTCGCCTCGATCGACTCACTGGTCCTCCGGCCGGTGACCGTCGGCACGGCGCAGCTCGGCCGGGACTCGCTCTACAAGGTCACTTGGACCGACTACACCGATCTGCCTGCCACTCCAGCGAACGTGCTGGAGTTGCACGGCAATCTGGCCAGCATCGACGAGGTTCCCGAGGTCGTGCTCGTTCCGGTGATCGGCCTGGCCACCGACGTGATCGGGGACGCGCACAACCTGGCCGCCTGGGCGTTGAGTCTGGTGCAAGGCTGGCTGGCGGACGGGCGTTTCGAACGGTCACGGCTGGTGTTCCGCACCGAGGGCGCGGTCGACGGCACGGACGTTGCCACGGCGACGATCTGGGGCCTGGTCCGGTCGGCGCAGCTGGAGAACCCCGGCCGGTTCGGGCTTGTCGACACGGACGACACCGACGCCTCCGCCGACGTTCTCGCAAGCGCACTGGCCTCCGGTGAGCCGGAGCTGATGATCCGTGACGGTGCGGTCAAGGTCGCTCGCCTGGCTCGGATCACTCCACAAGCGACGGTCACTTGGGGTGCTGACGCCAAGGTCTTGATCACCGGTGGTACCGGCGGTCTGGGTGGTCTGCTGGCCAGGCATTTGGCCACTCAGGGCGTTCAGAAACTGGTCCTGACCAGCCGTCGCGGCCTGGAGGCGCCTGGCGCGGCCGAGTTGGTGGCAGAGCTGGCCGAACTCGGCGCCACTGCACATGTTGTCGCCTGCGATGTCACTGATCGTGACGGTATGGCTCAGTTGCTGGAGTCGACGCCGGTCACGGCGATCGTGCACACCGCGGGTGTTCTCGATGACGGTGTTATCGGGTCGCAGACCCCGGAACGGTTCGCGAAGGTGTTCCGGCCCAAGGTGGACGCGGCCTGGACGCTGCACGAGCTGACCAAGGACAAGGATCTGACGGCGTTCGTGCTGTTCTCCTCGATGTCCGGCACGTTCGGTGCGGCCGGTCAGGCGAACTACGCGGCTGCCAACGCCTTCCTCGACGCCCTCGCCCAGCATCGGCACGCCCAGGGCCTGCCCGCGTTGTCGCTGGCCTGGGGCGCGTGGGACCAGGCGACCGGCATGACCGGGACCCTGGACGAGGCGGACATGCGGCGGATGACCCGGTCGGGTATGCGGCCGCTGAGCGTCGAACTGGGCATGGCGCTGTTCGACATGGCCACGGCGCTCGACGAGCCCGCCCTGGCGCCGATCCAGGTGGACGTCAAGGTGGTCCGGGCCCGGGGCGAGATCCTTCCGTTGCTGCGCGGGCTGATCAAGGACCGCCGCAAGGCGGCCGGGGACGCGGCCGCGCTGGCACAGCGGATCGCGAGCCTGCCGGCCGCGGAGCGTGCTCGTGGGGTGCTGGAGGTGATCCGGGCGCAGATCGCGATCGCCCTCGGTCACGCCTCGCCGGACATGGTCGACACCAGCCGTGAGTTCCGGCAGCTGGGTTTCGACTCGCTGACCGCGGTCGAGCTGCGCAACCGCCTCAACACCGCCACCGGCCTGTCGCTTCCGTCCACTTTGGTCTTCGACTACCCGACCCCGAAGGTCCTGGCCGAGCACCTGGTCGGCGAGCTGATCGGCGCCCGGGTGACCACGGCGCCGGTCGCGGTGGTCCGGCACGACGGCGACCCGATCGTGATCGTGTCCATGGGCTGCCGCTATCCGGGCGGCGTGAGCACGCCGGACCAGCTGTGGGAGCTCGTGCTGAACGAGGCCGACGGCATCACCGAGTTCCCGGTCAACCGCGGCTGGGACCTGGACGCCCTGTTCGACCCGAACCGCCCGCACGGCGGTACGAGCGCGGCCCGCAAGGGTGGCTTCCTGCACGACGCAGGGGAGTTCGACGCCGCCTTCTTCGGCATCTCCCCGCGTGAAGCCCTCTCGATGGACCCGCAGCAGCGCCTGCTGCTGGAAACCGCCTGGGAGGCCATCGAACGAGCCGGGATCGACCCGACTTCCCTGCGCGGCACCCAGACCGGCGTGTTCACCGGTCTCAGCTACCACGACTACGCGCCCGGCGCGCTCGACTTCCCCGAGGAGTCCATCGGCTTCCTCGGCACCGGCATCGCGGGCAGCGTCCTGTCCGGCCGCGTTGCCTACACCCTGGGGCTGGAAGGCCCAGCGGTCACCATGGACACTGCGTGTTCGTCCTCTTTGGTCGCTCTGCACCTTGCCGCACAGGCTTTGCGAGCAGGGGAATGCTCGCTGGCACTGGCGGGTGGCGTAACCGTGATGGCGACCTCCGGTGCAGTCGCCGGCTTCAGCGCACAAGGTGGTCTGGCGCCGGACGGCCACTGCAAGTCGTTCGCGGACGCGGCCGACGGCACGGGGTGGTCTGAGGGTGTCGGCATTCTGGTGCTGGAGCGGCAGTCCGACGCGATCCGCAATGGACACGAGATCCTTGCCGTGGTCAAGGGTTCCGCGGTCAACCAGGATGGCGCCTCGAACGGCCTGACCGCGCCTTACGGTCCGTCGCAGCAACGGGTGATCCGGGCCGCGCTAGGCGCGGCCGGACTGTCCACCGCGGACGTTGACGTGGTCGAGGCGCACGGCACCGGCACGGTTCTCGGCGACCCGATCGAGGCCCAGTCACTGCTGGCCACGTACGGGCAGAACCGGGAGCAGCCGCTGCTGCTGGGCTCGATCAAGTCGAACATCGGCCACTCGCAGGCGGCCTCCGGTGTCGCCGGAGTGATCAAGATGGTCTACGCCATCCGCAACGGCCTGGCGCCCAAGACCCTCTACGTCGACGCCCCGACCACCCACGTGGACTGGACCGCGGGCTCGATCGAGCTGCTCACCGACGCGCGGCCGTGGCCCGAGGTGAACCGGCCGAAACGCGCTGGTGTGTCGTCGTTCGGGATCAGCGGCACCAACGCGCACGTGATCATCGAGGAGGCCCCGGTCGTCGAGGTGCCCGAGCGGGCGGAGGTACCGGCGGTCGTGCCGTGGATCGTGTCGGCCAAGACCGAGGAGGCCCTGACCGAGCAGATCGACCTGGTCCGCGGTGCCGGGCACGAGGCCATGGACGTCGGTTTCTCGCTGGCCACCGGGCGTGGGACCTTCGAGCACCGGGCTGTCCTTCTTGCCGGCGGTGAAATCGGAACAGCCGAAGTCTCGGAGGTGGCGCGCGGGGTGGCCACCTCCGGCCAGCTCGCCTTCCTGTTCGCCGGTCAGGGCGCCCAGCGCCTGGGCATGGGACGCGACCTCTACGACCGCTATCCCGTGTTCGCCTCGGCATTCGACGAGGTGCTAGCACTGCTAACCCCTGAGCTGCGCGATGTCATGTGGGGCTCGGACGAGGAGGCGTTGAACCAGACCGGGTTCACGCAGCCCGCGCTGTTCGCGTTCGAGGTCGCCCTGTACCGGCTGGCCGAGTCGTTCGGCCTGCGCCCGGACCACCTGGTCGGGCACTCGATCGGCGAGATCGCCGCAGCTCACGTCGCTGACGTGCTTTCCCTCCAGGACGCGGCGAAGCTGGTCTCGGCCCGGGCTCGCCTGATGCAGGCGCTGCCGGCCGGTGGCGCGATGGTGTCCCTGCGGGCCGCCGAGGCCGAGGTTCTGCCGTTGCTGACCGAGAAAGTCGGGATCGCCGCGGTCAACGGCCCGAACTCGGTTGTCATCGCTGGAGATGAGACAGCGGTGCTCGCGATCGCCGGCCGGTTCGAGAAGACCAAGCGACTGCGGGTCTCGCACGCGTTCCACTCGCCGCTGATGGACCCGATGCTGGACGAGTTCCGGGCTGTGGTGGCCGAGCTGACGTTCAACGAGCCCGAGATCCCGATGGTGTCCCATGTGGACGAACCCGAGTACTGGGTCCGGCACGTCCGCGAGGCCGTGCGCTTCGCCGACCAC
>CBIMJO010000473.1:0-7156 GCA_966244135.1 uncultured Actinocrispum sp.
GACCGTCGGGTCGGACTGCTCGTCCGATGTGGCACGCCGAAAGAGAGAAGCCAACGAGATCACCTGTCTACCCCGGGAAACGATGTCCCGACGCTACCAACCCAGCCGATGCCCGCCCGGGTGATTGCCGAAAATCGGTACTAGCCCTGTTTGAGGTGTTGCCAGATAAGGAAATAGGCGCGGTGGACGACGTGGGCGATGCGGCTCTGGGCGGGGGTGGCGCCGAACGAGGCGAAGGAGCGCCACCAGCCGGCGCGCTCCAGCGAGTACGCGATCAGCTCGGAGGCGGGGCGGCCTTTCATGCCCAGCTGCTCGTCGACGTTGGCGCTGCCGCCCACCCGCAGCACCTCCTCGGCGAGGTCCTCGGGCATGGCGACGGCGCCGGAAGTGACCAGGGTCAACGCCTCCAGCAACCGAAGGGCGTGTGCCTCGGGCTTGGCGAGCAGGACCTCGATGGCATCGTGCACCCGCTGACGCTCACCAGGGTCGCCGGACGCTTGGGCCAAAGCGGTCACCGAAGCGAGGGCAGCGGCGGCCTTGATCCCATCCGCGCGAGCACGGAAAACCGCATCGAGCCGAGTGCGCACGCCACCAAGACCGGAAGCCTCCAGCAACTTCCGCCGCAAAGCACCGGCGGTCAGCTCAGGTTCGGCACGCAGAGCGTCCACGGCATAACGCACGCCGTACAGGTCGAGCTTCTCCAACAGCCGCACCCGCGTGCCGGTGGCGACCTCGCACTCCCAGGTCGTGAAGATGTCCGCGGAGACGAGCATCATCTCCCAGATGGTGTCGTCGAGGTGGGCGAGCTGGCGCAACGCGTCGGCGTCGGCGGAGGTGAACCCGCCGGACTCGGCCGACTCGGCGAGCAGGCCGATCACCGGGATCACGTCGGCGACCCGGGGCTTGAGGGTCAGCGCCTGCTTCTCGGCGAGCATGGTCGCGGCCTTCCACACGTCGCCGTCCGAGCCCGCCACGGACTCCGGCGCGATGGTGTCCGCCTTGTTCAGCACCGCGATGGCGTTGACCGGCCCGGCCTCGCGGCTGGCGGTCGCCGCGGTGAACGCCGCAAGCGCTTGCTGGTCGTCCGCGCGCACGCCCTGGGTGACGACGTAGAGCACGGCCTCCGCGCCGGCGACGGCGTTGCGGGAGGTGTCGTCCAGGTCGTCGGAGCCCTCATCGTTCTCCGGCTTGGCCGCGCCCAGCAGCTGCTCGGTCCGGGCCACTGACGCCGCGTCGAGCGAGCCCAGGCCGGGGGTGTCGATCACGGTCAGGTCCCGCAGCACCGCGTTGGTCAGGTACGCCTCGAGGTGCGAGACCGACTCGATGTCCGCGTCCAGCGAGGCCGGGATCATGCCGCCCACGTCGAACGGCAGCACCTGCTTGCGGCCGTCGTTGAAGATCACCTCGACCCGGTCGACCGTGCCGTACTGGAACCGGGTCACCAGCCGGGTGCACTCGCCCACGTCGGTCGGTGCGACCCGGCGCCCGATCAGCGCGTTGACCAGGGTCGACTTGCCCGACTTGATCCGCCCGGCGACGGCCACCTGCAGCGGCGCGGACAGCCGGCGCAGCACCTCGCGGAACCCCGCCGCCGTGCGCGCGGACACCTGTGGCTGCAACCGCACGCACAGGTTCGCGACGGCCGTCGACAACGGCCCGGCCAGATGCTGCTGTTCGGTAGCCGTGGACACCTCAACCCCTCGAGTCCGCCTCCCACGCGCTTCGCATCGTACGGATAGAAAACGGCCCCGAGCGGGTAACCCAGCCATATGGACACGAACAGCTATATCGCCTTCCTCGTGCTGGGTGTGGTCCTCGTAGCCGTCGACGGTCAGATCATCTATCGCAGCGGGCGCCGCTACCTCGAGCACTCGTATGGCGATCCGGAGGCCGGCGCGTCCATGACCCGGCTGGTCACCGTGCTGTTCCACCTCGCTGTCCTTGGCTTGATGCTGCTGATCTCCACCGTCAGCGTCGGCAGCACGCCGACCGAGGGTGTGGTCATGCGGCTGGGCATCGTGTTGCTGCTGCTGGCCCTGGTGCACGGCCTGACCATCGCCATCCTGTCCCGGATCCGGGACCGCCAGCTGCAGGAACGGCTGGCCGAGGAGATGGCCGCCACCAAGCAGGCCGCGCTGCGCGAGGAACCGCCGGCGGAGCCCGAGCACACCTACGACATCGCCGAGCCGCGGTCGGAGAAGAGCCCGCCCTTCCTCACCCCGTAGGCCCACAGCCGTTCAGCCTGCGGCCTGACGCGATCACCGCCGCACACGCTTAGGCTTGGCGTGTGCGGCGGTTGAGTCTGTGGATGCGCAAGCATCCGATGTTCGGGGACTGTCTGCTCGCGCTGTTCTTCCTGACGCCGAGCCTGCTGTCGCCACTGTCCGAGACGGAACCGCGGTGGTGGCTGTCGCTGCTCATCGACGTCATGCTGCTCGCCCCGCTCTCGTTGCGTCGGCGCACCCCGATGCTGGTGGCGTATGCCGTGCTGGCTGCCGGTGCCTTCCAGCTGGTCTCCCAGGACTTGCTGGAGAGCAACATCATCGCCCGGCCCGCGGACATCGCCCTCGGCATCACGCTGTACACGCTCGTGGTCTACGTCGGCCGCCGTCAGGCCGCGCTGTACGCGTTGTGGCTGGTCCTGGGCACGGCGCTGTGGGGTGTCTGGCGGGTGGCGCCGGGCTCGGTGGGCCCGGGCATGTGGATCGCGATGACCATCGTCCTGCTCACCTTCGGCCTGTGCTGGGTGCTCGGCGAGTTCGTCGCCGCCCGCCGCGCCTACCAGAACGAGCTGGAGCAACGCCTGCGGCTGCTGGAGACCGAACGCGACCAGCAGGCCAAGATCGCCGTCGCCGAGGAGCGCACCCGGATCGCCCGCGAGCTGCACGACGTCGTCGCGCACGCGGTGAGCGTGATGGTGGTGCAGGCCGACGGCGCCACCTATGCCGTGCACACCAACCCTGAGCTGGCCGAACGCGCGGTGAAGACGATCTCCTCGACCGGCCGTGAGGCCCTCACCGAGCTGCGCCGCCTGCTCGGCGTGCTGCGCTCGGAGGACGGCAACGAGGAACGCACCCCGCAACCGGGCACAACGTCGCTGAACGAGCTCGCCGAACGGGTCCGCCTGGTCGGCCTGCCGGTCCGGCTCAAGCTGAACGGCGAGCTGGACGGCCTGCCCGCGGGCATCGGCCTGGGCATCTACCGGATCGTCCAGGAGGCGCTGACCAACACGCTCAAGCACGCGGGGGCCGGTGCTTCCGCGAGCGTTCAGGTGACCCGGGTGGGCGAACAGGTCGAGCTGGACATCAGCGACGACGGCTTCGGCACCCCGCCCCAACTGGTCGGCGTCTCCGGTGGCAACGGGCTGATCGGCATGCGGGAACGGGCCAACGTGTTCGGCGGGACGCTGGACGCGGGACCTCGTCCCGGCGGTGGTTGGCATGTCCATGCGGTCCTACCGATTCAGGGGTCCTAGTGGCCTGCGCCCTCCCGGGGCAGGCCACTAGGTTGTGCGCATGATCAGGGTGGTGCTCGTCGACGACCAAGAACTGATGCGTGTCGGGTTCCGGATGGTGCTCGGCGCGCAGCCGGATATGGAGATCGTGGGCGAGGCCGGCGACGGGGACGCCGCTGTGCGGCTGGCCGCCGACCTCCGGCCGGACGTCGTGCTGATGGACGTGCGCATGCCGGTGCTGGACGGGGTGGAGGCGACCAAGATCATCACCGAGGCAGGCACCGCGAAGGTGCTGGTGATGACCACCTTCGACCTCGACGAGTACGCGCTGACCGCGCTGCGCAACGGCGCCAGCGGGTTCATGCTCAAGGACACGCCGCCGGACCACCTGGTGGCCGCGCTGCGGTCGGTGGCCAGCGGCGATGCGGTCGTCTCGCCGAGCGTGACCCGCCGTCTGCTGGACCGGTTCCTGGTCGCCGCCGGGGGTCAGTTGCGGGATGCCTCGGTGCTGGACGCGTTGACCGACCGCGAACGGGAAGTCCTCGTACTCATAGCCCAAGGCCTGTCGAATACCGAGATCGCGCGCAAGCTGTTCCTGTCCGAGGCGACGGTAAAGACGCACGTCGGCCGGGTGCTGGCCAAACTGGACCTGCGCGACCGGGTGCAGGCCGTGGTGCTCGCCTACGAGACAGGTCTGGTGCGTCCCGGCGAGTCGTAGATGATGGGGCCGTGTGTGCGTATGTGCTGGTCGCCGAGGACGACCCCAAGCAGGCCGAGCTGGTCCGCCGCTACCTGAGCCACGAGCAGCACACGGTCCGGGTCGTCGCGGACGGCCGGTCGGCCATCGACGAGGTCCGGCGGCAGCGCCCGGACCTGCTGGTCCTCGACGTGATGATGCCCGGGGTGGACGGCCTGGACGTCTGCCGGGTGCTGCGCCGCGAGTACGACCTGCCGGTGCTGATGGTGACCGCGCGGGCCGGCGCGGACGACAAGCTGCTCGGGTTCGACCTGGGCGCCGACGACTACCTGACCAAGCCGTACGACCCGCGTGAGCTGATGGCCCGGATCCGTTCGCTGCTGCGCCGGTCGCAGCCCGCGGCGGGGCCCGCCGCGCCACCGCTGCGGACCGGTGACCTCACGGTCGACGTGCTGCGCCACGAGGTCTGGGTGGGCGACAAGCCGGTGGCGTGCACCCCGGCGGAGTTCCGGATCCTGAGCACCCTGGTCGGCTCGCCCGGGCAGGTGTTCAGCCGGGCGCAGCTGCTGGAGCACGCGTACGGGCTGGACGGGTTCATCACCGAGCGGACCATCGACGTGCACGTCCGCAACCTGCGCAAGAAGATCGAGGCCGACCCGGCCAGCCCGGAGCTGCTGCAGACCGTGTACGGCATCGGGTACAAGGTGGCCGATGGCCGGCGCCGCGCGGGCTGAGCGGCGGCGCCGCGGCCTGCGGGCCCGGCTGCTGGCCGGGTCCGTGCTGGTCGCGGTGTGCTCGGTCGGCGCGACCGCGTGGCTGTCGGTGCAGAGCACGACCGGCACGCTGCAGGCCGAGCAGGTGCAGAACCGGGCCACCGTCGCCCGCATCTACGACGGCGTGCTCGCTTACGCCGCAACGCATCCGAGCTGGAATGGGGTCGCGCCGGTGCTCGCCGACCTGGGCCGGGAGACCGGGCTGCGGATCGGGCTCACCGCGGGCAACCGGGTGCCGATCGCGGGCGCGTTCGGGCCGGACGACCCGCCGCTGCCCGCGCAGCCCTCGGCCGTCGTCGACCCGCTCGCGGTCGACGTGACCTTGCAGGCCAACGCACCCGACGACCGGATCGACGCGCGCGCGGTCGGGCCGTTCCGGTTACTTCCCCAGGAACGCGACCAAGTCCGGGCCGAGACCGACCAGCAGCTCGCATGCATGCAGACTCTTGGCGTCAAAGCCGAGGTCGTGGTGGCCACGAGCGGGCGGTCGTTCGTCCGGCCCGACCCGGTCGGGGGATGTGCGCTGCCGCCGGCGCCGACGCTCACCGAGAAGATCGGCCTCGACATTCTGGACAGCTACGTCGGCGAATGCCTGAAGAGCAAGGGGAGCAACGCCTTCTCGACCATGGTCACCGCGTCCGGCGGGTTCGCCCCGGCCCGGCCCGGCGCCGACCGGCAGACCTTCTTCGAGTGCCTGACCACCAGCCGCCAGTTGCTGCTCACGCCGTATGTCACGCCTGCGGCGCTGCTGTTCATCAGCGCCCCGCCGACCACTATGGGGCTGCCCGCCGCCGGGGCCGTACGCATCCTCGGCGCCGCCCTGGTGATCATCGTCCTGACGGTCGGGGTGAGCCTGCTGCTGGCCGGACGTGTGCTGCGGCCGTTGCGGGCGTTGACGGCTGCGACCCAACGGATGCGCGCGGGTGACCGGGCGGCGCGGGCGGAGGTGTCGTCCCGCTGGGAGATCGCCGAACTCGCGGACGCGTTCAACCAGATGTCCGAGCACCTGGCCCGGACCGAGACCCAGCGCAAGAACCTGGTCAGCGACGTCTCGCACGAGCTGCGCACCCCGCTGGGCACGATCCGGGGCTGGCTGGTCGCCGCGCAGGACGGGGTGGCCGAGCTCGACCCGGCGCTGGTCGAGTCGCTGCTGGAGGAGACCCTCGTGCTGCAGCAGCTGATCGAGGACCTGCACGAGCTGGCCTCGGCCGACGCCGGCGAGTTCCGGCTTCACGTGGAACCAATGGACGCGGGTGAGCTGCTGGCTCAGGTCGCGGCGGTCCATCCGCGGCCGCTGGCAGTCGAGACGTCCGGCGATCTTCAGCTCACCGCCGACCCGGTCCGGCTGCGCCAGGCGGTCGGCAACCTCGTCACGAACGCCATCCAGCACACGCCGCCGGACGGCCGGATCGTGCTGCGCGGACGCCGGGAGGGCGGCGAGATCGTGCTTGAGGTCAGCGACAACGGCAGTGGCATCGCGGCCGAGCACCTGCCGCACGTGTTCGACCGGTTCTGGCGCGCGGACCCTTCGCGCAGCCGGGCCACCGGTGGGCGAGGGCTGGGCCTGGCGATCGTGAAGCACCTCGTCGAAGCGCACGGCGGAACGGTCACAGTGGACGCCGTGCCGGGTGGCGGAACCACGTTCACCCTGCGCCTGCCTGCGAAGGAACCTGAATGACGGGCCAACAGGTTCTTCACATCCGCCGGACATGCTCGCCGGCATGACCCCAGTGCGGATCGCCGCCGGGATCGCCGCCTTGGTGATCCTCGGCGGCTGCTCGGCCCCGGCACCACCCGAGCAGAAGGTGGCCACCCTGCAGACCTCGTCGGCGGCCGTGCCCACGGCAGCGCCGTCGAGCGCGGCGCCCGAAGCGGCCCGGCCACGGCTGCGGCTGGACATGACGCCGGACGAGGAGGACCAGCTCTACACCGCGTACAGCAACTGCATGGCCGACCACGGTTTCCGCAAGGGCCCGGGGATGGACATGAGCAAGGAGGCCGCGGCCACCGCCGCGTGCAAGTTCAAGGATCCGTTGCCGCCGTGGGAGTACGACACCGCGAACCCGCAGGCCGCCGACTTCAGCCACAAGATGGTGCTGTGCCTGCGCGGCAAGGGCGTGAAGTACGTCGAGGAGTCGCCGGTCAAGCCCGGCGACGAGCGCACGTCGATCGCGCTCGGCGGCCCGCAGAACGACTCCGACTCGATCTCCAAGGGACTGAACCTGATCCCCC
>CBIMJO010000474.1:0-7151 GCA_966244135.1 uncultured Actinocrispum sp.
ATGGCGGTCACGGCCATCGGCCTGGGCCTGCTGTATTCGCAGCTGCTCGGCCAGCAGATCGCGACATTCCTGCCGTACATAACGGTCGGTTTCATCGTCTGGAACTTCATCCTCGGCTGTGTCATCGAGGGCACCGAGACGTTCATCCGCAACGAGGGCCTGATCAAGCACCTGCCCGCCCCGCTGACCGTCTACGCGCTGCGCACGGTGTGGCGCCAGACCCTGATGATGCTGCACAACCTGCTCGTCTACGTGGTGCTGGTCGGCATCTTCTTCAAGACGCTGACCGCGGACAGCGGCTACGAGCTGCAGGCCGGTGGGATCCACCACCCGGGGCTGAGCTGGACGGTGCTGCTGGCGATCCCGGCATTCGTCCTGCTGGCGGTCAACGGCGTGTGGGTGACCCTGTTCTTCGGCATCATCTCCACCCGGTACCGCGACATCCCCCAGGTCATCAACGCGCTCATCCAGCTGGTGTTCTTCGGCACGCCGATCGTGTGGACCACCGACACGCTGCTGCGGTTCACCGGTGGCGACGCGGGCACCGCGAGCTGGCGGGTGCTGATCGCCGAGCTGAACCCGATGTACCACTACGTGGAGATCATCCGCGCGCCGCTGATCGGCAACGTGCAGAGCTGGCACCACTGGGTGGTCGTCGGCGTGTTCACGATCATCGGCTGGATACTGGCACTGGTGGCGCTGCGGAACTTCCGTGCGCGCATCCCCTACTGGGTCTGAGTGAGGCAGGACATGGTCAGCATCGACGTCTGGAACGCCTCAGTCGACTTCCCGATCTTCGACGCCAAGACCCGCTCGCTGAAGAAGGCGGTTCTGGGCAAGGTCGGCGGGCACATCGGCACCGAGGGCAAGGTGCCGGTGATCGAGGCGCTCAAGGACATCAACCTCTCGCTGAAGACCGGCGACCGGGTCGCCCTCGTCGGGCACAACGGCGCCGGCAAGTCCACGCTGCTGCGGCTGCTGTCGGGCATCTACGAGCCGATCACCGGCGGGTCGAAGATCGTCGGCAAGATCGCGCCGGTGTTCGACCTCGGCGTGGGCATGGACCCGGAGATCTCCGGGATCGAGAACATCATGATCCGGGGCCTGTTACTCGGCATGAACCGCAAGGAGATGGAGAAGCGGGTCGACGACATCGCCGAGTTCTCCGAGCTGGGCGACTTCCTGCAGATGCCGCTGCGGGCGTACTCGACGGGTATGCGCGTACGGCTGGCGCTGGGCATCGTGACCTCGATCGACCCGGAGATCCTGATCCTGGACGAGGGCATCGGCGCGGTGGACGCGGCGTTCATGGACAAGGCCCGCGAGCGGCTGATCGACCTGGTGAAGCGGTCCGGCCTGCTGGTGTTCGCCTCGCACCAGGACGACCTGCTGCTGGAGATGTGCGACACCGCGATCTGGATGGACGGCGGCCGGATGAAGATGCACGGCGGGCTGCGCGAGGTGCTCACCGCCTACAAGGGCCGTGACCCGTACGAGAACCTGAGCCAGGAGATGCTGGAACGGCTCGGCGTGGTGGCGGGCGGCGACGCGCGATGACCGCCCCCCTCGGCCCGGACTCCGTCGTCACCGTCGTGGTGACGCGGCACCGCCGTGACCTGCTGGTCGACTCGCTGAAGGTGATCGGCGCGCAGACCCGCCCGCCGGACCACCTGATCGTGGTGGACAACGGGCCCGACCAGCCGGCCGAGGACATCGTCAAGGCGTGCCCGGTGCCGTCGACCTACCTCGCCTCGCACCGCAATCTCGGCGGTGCGGGCGGGTTCGCCCTTGGCATCCTGCACGCGCTCGCGATGGGCGCGGAATGGGTCTGGCTGGCCGACGACGACGGCAGGCCGGCCAGCGACAACGTGCTCGAGGTGCTGCTCACGGAGGCCAAGCGCCGGGGTCTCGCCGAGATCTCGCCGATGGTCACCAACATCAACACCCCGGACACGCTCGCGTTCCCGTTGCGCCGCGGGCTGACCTGGAAGCGGCAGACCTCGGAGCTGGGCACGGACTTCCTGCCCGGCATCGCCTCGCTGTTCAACGGGGCGCTGTTCCGTGCGTCCGCTTTGGACGTCGTGGGCGTGCCGGACTACCGGTTGTTCGTCCGCGGCGACGAGGTCGAGGTGCACCGCCGGCTGGTCCGCTCCGGGCTGCCGTTCGGCACCTCGCTGAAGGTGTCCTACCTGCACCCGGACGGCTCGGACGAGTTCAAGCCGATGCTGGGCGGCCGGTTCCACGCGCAGGACCCGGACAACGAGGTCAAGCGCTACTACACCTACCGCAACCGGGGCTACCTGTTGTCCCGCCCGGGGATGCGCAAGATCGGCGCCCTTGAGGTCCTCCGCTTCGGCCTGTACTTCCTGACCGTGCGCAAGGACCCCAAGGCCTTCCTGCAGTGGCTCAAACTCGTCCGCCAGGGCCAACGCGAACACTTCTTCCGCTACTGAAGGCCGTGCTGAGCGCCACGCTCACGGTGTCGGTCAGAAACGGCATCAGCTGAGCACCGTCCACAGCGGACGTGAGCGCCATCAGCACCCCGGCACCACCGGTGGCCACGTCCATCGACAGCCGCAGCAGATAGGTGCCAGGGAAGGCGATGTGACCGTGGTAGGGCACCGCGTGCAACGCCAGCCAGTCCAGGTGCTGGTTGAGTGCGCGGGTGCCCATCCCGTCCGGTTCGCGGCGCAACCCGGCCGCGAGCGCGCCGATCAGCCCGGCCCGGCCGAGCAGCAACCCCGGCTGGAGCACGAACTCCGTGTGCAGGGCCTTCCGCAACCGGGGCAGTTCGATCGCGCACGGCGCGCCGGGCCAGACCGTGAGCAGTTCCTCGATCACCAGCGCGATGCCCGCGCTGCCCACCTCCAGGAAGGGCAGCGTGCGCGTGCCGTCGCGGACCTGCAGTGCCCCATCGGGGGTGCGGGTGCATTCCAGCAGGTCGCGCCGGATCGCCAGGTCGGCCTGGTCGAGCCAGCTGCGGTCGCGGGTGCGCTCGAACAGCCGGACGAACAGCAGCGCGGGGCCGGACCAGCCGTGCATCAGCCCGGCCCGGGCGCGTAAACCCGGCCCCGGCAGTGGTGCGTTGGCCAGCATGCCGGTGAGCCGGTCGCCGATTTCGACGGCGTGCCACAGGTGTCCCGCGTCCTGCCTGCTGGCGGCCAGGTGCAGCAGGTTCAACGCGATCCCCGCGAGGCCGGTCTTGAAGCCGTGGTTGGTGATCGACAACAGCTGGCTGTCGAACCGGTCGATCAGGTCGTCGGCCGCGTCCGGGTAACCGAAGTTGTCCAGCACATGCGCTACGCCGTGGGCGCCGGTGAAGAACCCGGCCGTCCTGGGCGGATCGCGGCGGACGGCTTCCAGCAGCCACTGCTCGTGGGCCGGGTACCGGCCGGAGCCGGTGGCGTCGAGGGCGTGCAGGACACCCGCGGCGCCGTTGCCGAAGCTCGTACCACCGGTGGCGAATTGGTGGATGTCGCCGGGGAACAGGCGGTCCGCGCGGAGCGGGGTCGCGCTGGCCAGGATGGCGTCGACGATCGATCGGCGCACCGAGACCCAGTTGATCTCGGGCTGGTCCAGGGCGGTGCGGCGGCGGGCTGAGCGGGTGGACCGCGGCCGCAGCTCGGCCATCACCTCTTCCAGGTAGCCCAGCGGCAGGTCGAACCGCTTGCGCACGTGCCGGACGAAGTCGGCCAGTTTGTCCGGTTCCAGGTCCAGCACCATGGTCATCGGCAGGAACATCCACAGCCGCAGCACCGCGAACGCATATCGGTCGACCTCGTAGCCGGTGCGGTCGTTGGGCGCGCGGAACCCGGGCGTGCCGCCGAGCGGGCGGCGCGGGTCGCGGGCCGGGAAAGTCAGCTCGAAGTCCACAAGGGACACCGAGTCGTCCTCGTCGACCAGGATGTTGCGGTCGTTGAGGTCGCCGAAGACCAGGCCGCGGCGGTGGACGGCGGCCAGGATCCGCTCGATCCGGCCCAACAGGGCCTGCACCCGCTCGATGAACTTGTTCTTGTCGAGTTTGCTCGCATCCCGTTGGCCCAGTGGGAAGTTCCGGGCGAGCCAGTTGGCCAGCGGGATACCCGGCAGCGCACTGATCGCCATGAACTCGTTGCCCCACATGGTGAACCGCTCTTGCAGCTCGGGGACACCTGGCACACCCGCCAGCGCGGTGAGCGTGCGGGCCTCGCGCTCCAGCCTCGTGACGGCGTCGGTGCCGTCCTGGTCGAGGCCGGTGTACGGGCGGGCTTCCTTGAGCACGACCTGGCGGCCATCAGTACGGCGCGTGGCCAGGTAAACCCCGCCGGCGTTTGTCACCCTAAGCGCTTTATCCACCCTGTACGGGGATGGTGCGGGCTCCGGCTGGGCGACAAGATGCTCAGAGAGGAATTCGGGTATACCAACCCACTCGGGCAGGCGCCGATTCTCCTCGGGGACGAGGACGCCGTCCGGACGCTCCAGCGCCGGTATACCATTTCCGTTCTCGTCGATGATCATACGTTCGATAAATCCACCGAACTTGACGTAAAGTGGACCCTCCCCAAAGCGCGCTTCGCCTGGTATGTGCGGACCGGACGTGCCGGCCAGTGCGAGGTCCAAGTCCTGCAGCACCCGCCGCAATTGGATCTCGTCGACCGGGTATATGGTGATTAATTTTCCACTCACCGCACGGTCGGCGTACTTCGCGTTGCGAGTCGCGTGAATCCGCGCCGAGCGGAGGAATTTGAACGGTATCCGGTGATGGACGCAGTACGGCCGGACGATCTCCAGTACTCGCCTTGCATCGCTGTGACCAGCGGATACGTGTACCTTCCAGCCCTGCATCGGCAGCTCGACCCCGTCCGGGAGGCACACGTGCCAGCCGTTGCGGTCCACTCGCCGCCAGCCGTGTGTACATCCGGAAAGTGTGCTGACCCAACTGTCTGAATTTTCGACGCCATGGTCCTCGATGTCATAGAACCAACGATCCGCGAAGCTGAACGCCTCGTACCGCAGATCCATGCCGGCACGCGCCTCCCCGTCCCTTTTATTCCCGCCCATAGCGCCCGAGTAGAAACAATTCCCGCACACCGGCCCCCGGGGGTCGATCCGCCGTTCGAGGGTTCACACTGCCAACTAGCCGTCACCACGTTCGCGCTACTGACGAGTATGTGCATACAATCGCGGCGAAAATGTGCGAAAACACCCGGCTGCCTGGCCGTACTCCACCGAATGCAGCATTGTCTTGTGGTCCCGCGACACTTACTGATCGTTACCGTCGGTGAGGGCTCTACCGTCAGTGGGTCCCCCAAAGGCAGGTTCAGCCAAATGCCGCTTGACAGCCCGGCTACGGTTCATCGCATGTTTCCCATCACGCCGCCGCCGGCCTCCTGAGCGGGGCTTGAGCTGACGCTCGCGGCCGGTGGCCGCGAGCGGTGGAACGTGCACTTCGCCCCGCGGACGAACATTCCCCGTTCCTCCGTTGATGGAGCGTTTTCCCTTGTCTGACAAGATCTTTCTGGTTCTGGCCGGGGTGCTGTGGGGCACCGGCGGCCTGTCCGGGGCCCTGCTGGGCGAGCTCACCGGCCTGCACCCGCTCGCGATCGCGGCCTACCGGCTGCTGATCGGCGGCGGGCTGGCCACCGCCGCGGTGGTCACCCGATCGAAGGCCTTGCCCCACACCGGAATGGCGGTTAGGCGGCTGCTCGCCGCGGGCGGGCTGCTCGCCGTCTTCCAGGCAACGTACTTCGGCGCGGTGACGCTGACCTCGGTCAGCCTTGCCACTCTGGTGTCCATCGGCAGCGCGCCGGTGGTCGTCGCGGTAGCCACCTCGATCCGCGAACGTCAACTGCCACAACGCAGAACGGTGTTGTGCATCGTGCTCGCAGTGACCGGGCTGGCCATGCTGGCCGGCATGCCGTCCACAAGGGACACTTGGCACACGCTGGCGGGCGTGACGCTGGCGTTGGTGGCCGGCACCGGTTTCGCGATCTTCACGATGATCAACCGGCATCCCGTTCCCGGCTTGAGCACCGGCGTCACAACTGGTCTGGGACTGTTGGTCGGCGGACTGCTGTTGCTGCCTGTGGCACTGCCGTTGGGCATGGCGCTCCCGATGCACACGGATGTCTTGCTCACAGCGGCTTTTCTCGGCACGGTCCCGACGGCGGTCGCCTACGGCTGCTACTTCGCTGGGCTGCGGCACGCGCATCCGGTGATGGCGGCCCTCGCAGCGATGCTGGAACCGTTGACAGCGACCGTGTTGTCGGTGGCGTTCTTCCACGACAGCCTGGGACCGGTCGGGATCGCGGGCGCGGTTCTGCTCGGCACCGCGCTCGCGGTGAACTATTCCGCTCAGAGCAGATCCGCTGACGGTGAACCCGCGTTGCCGGGCGACCGCCCCGGTGCTGGAGTGGGCTCATGACCGAGCCGAAGAAGAACGCCCTGGTGCTGCACGTGGTGAGCGGCGGCGAGCCATTGGTGTACGCGCTGTCGGTGGCGGCCGCGAAGGAACTCGCCGGGCGCCTGCAGACCCTGATGACGACCGGGGCGGTGGTCACGCCGGAGCTGGAGGACGGCTCCTCGGTGGCGATCAACTTCGCCCACGTCGTCACCGCTCACTTCGACGAGCTGCCGCCGCTGTCGCGGATCTACGGCAGCGCTTCGCGAAACGCGCGCGGGTTCAACGGCTGAGGGGGAGGATGGCGGGCCCGGCACCTGCCGGGCCCGTCTACTTCGCCGGCCGGCGGAAGACGACGAGGCGCAGCATCACGAAGTTGATCACCGTCGCGGTGCCCTGCGCGATGACCCATGCCACCGACTTCTCACCGGTGAAGTCCGGCAGCAGGGTCAGCATGAGCGCGTTGACGCCGATGTTGACGAAGAAGGTGACCGAGTAGAGCAGTGCGAACTTCACCACGGAGGCGGTGTCGCCGTCGGCGTTGAACGTCCAGCGCCGGTTGAGCAGGTACGCGCACGTGGTGCCGAGGATGAAGCTGATCGCCTTGGCCAGGTGCACCCACACGCCCAGGGCCAGGAGGGCTTGGTAGGTCCCGTAGTCGACGATCGCGGACAGGCCGCCGACGAGCACGAACCGGGTGATCTGGGCGAGCAGCCCGACTTCCCGTGCCTCCGCGTCCACAGCTGTCACCACGAGTCCTTACTGTGCATTC
>CBIMJO010000475.1:0-7150 GCA_966244135.1 uncultured Actinocrispum sp.
TTCCCGGACGTCGAGTCGATCCTGGCCGCCTGGCACCAGCGGCAGATCACCGCGCATCTCGACCAGCTCATGGCCGTGCGAGACAAGGCGAGCGACCCGCTGGAAGCGGTGCTCGAGGCGTACGCGTTCATCTCACACGAGTCCCACGGGCACCGGGGCAGCGAGCTCGCCGCCCTGTTGCACCGCGATGACCAGGTCGCCACCGCCCAGCAGCAGGTCCAGGCCATGTTCCGGGCGTTGCTCGCCGAAGGCGCGCAGGCCGGCCGGGTCCGCGCGGATGTCACGCCCGACGAACTGGCCAGCTACTGCCTCTACGCCCTGACCGCGGCCGGAACACTGCCCTCCAAGGCCGCTGTCCGCCGTCTGGTCGCCGTCACCCTCGCCGGGCTCCGACCAGCAAACTGACCGCCAGCACAGCCAAAAGCACTGCGAGGCCGAGGAAACCGGCGCCCAGCGTCGCGGTCGTGGCGATCGCGCCGACCAGCAGCGGACCACCGGCATCGCCCAGTTCGCGGCCGACCTCCGCGGCGCCCATCGTCTGGCCGAGCCGCTCCGGTGCAGTGGCCGCCGCGAGGTAGGCGAACCCCACCGGTGTGGCCAGGCCGACTCCGGCCCCGACAGCCACCGCCGCCACCAGAACCCCCGCGACACCAGGGACCCACGCCGCCAGCGCCATCCCGGCAGCCGCCAAGCCAAGTCCACCGGCCAAACCGGCGCTGTCTCGCAGGCGCCCGGCATCATGGGCGCGGCCGGACCACGGCTGCACCAACGCCGAACACAGCGCCAGCAACGACACGGCGGCACCCGTGACCACAGTGGACAGTCCAGCCGACGCGCCGATGACGGGCAGGAACCCGACACCCACAGCCAGCGCCGCGGTGGTCGCGGCGAGTGTGGCAGTGGGACGCAGGAAGTTCGGGTGCGCCAAGCGGCGGGCCAGGTCCAGCACGGTCTGCCGGGTCCGCGGCAACGGCGGCGCGGCAGGCACGACCAGCAGCGCCCACGCCGTGACGACGACCGCGAGCCCGGCAAGCACACCGAACAGCAACGAAAATCCACCGATCGCGATCAGGACACCGCCCAGCAGCGGACCGACCGTGTAGCCGACGCTCTTGCATGCCCCATAGCCACCGAACGCCCGGCCCTGCCGCTTCGCCGGGGACAACCGCGCGACCAGCGCACCGGCGGCGGGGGAGAAGGCCGCCGCCGCGGCGCCCTGACCGAACCGGGCCACCCCCACCGCAGCGGGGTTCCCGGCGATGACGAACGCGGCCGACGCGACCGCGAAGGCGACCAGCCCGCCCAGCAGCACCGGCCGCGGGCCGATCCGGTCGGCCAGCGACCCGAACACCGGCTTGAGAACCACCTCGGCGCCGTCATAGACCGCCAGCAGCAGACCCAACGTCAGCAGCCCGCCGGTGGTGTACGAGCCGAGGTTGGCGGCGATGCTGTGCGCGCCGAACGCCGTGACGAACCCGGCCGCGTACAACGGCCGCAACTGGGCGCTCATCCGGCTGCTTCGTTCCGCTTTCGCCGACGCCGCACCACATACCGCACGACCAGCGCCGCCACCACGAGCCCAAGCGCGATCAGCAGATAGAGCTGGTAGCGGTGAATCTGCTCGTAGATGGCCGTGATGTGCGTCCCCGCGAGATCACCGACCCCGGCCCACAGGCCCACCCACAGCGCCGCGCCCAGCGCGTTGAACGCCAGGAACCGGCGCCACGGCATGCCCGTGATCCCGGCGATGATCCCGTTGGCCTGCCGCAGTCCCTCGACGAACCGGGCGATCGTGACGACCTTCCCGCCGTGGCGCGTGAAGAACCGCTCCGCCGTGTCGAGCCGCTCCTGGGTCAGGAAGACATAGCGCCCGAACCGCAGCACCAGCCGCCGCCCGCCGAAATGCCCGATCGCGTACCCGATGTTGTCGCCGAGCACCGCCGCGGCGATCGCGACCAGGACGACGATCACGATGTTGAGGTGCCCCGCCCCGGCGTAGACCGCCCCGGCGATCAGCACCGTCTCGCCCGGCGCCGGGATACCGAAGTCCTCCAGCAGGATCAGCCCGCCGATGGCCAGGTACCCGTAGTGGTCCAGCAGCGGCGCCAGGCTGCCGAGTATCCCGGGAAGTCGGGGCGCGTCTCCGGTCATGTCAGCTCCGGTCACATCTGGTGCAGCGCTTGGAAAACGCGCTCGGTGTAGTCGGCCAGCCGGTCGGCGCACTGCTTGAGCCGCAGCTCGGCCTCCGCGGCCGACGGGGCGCCGAACACGTCGCGGGCCTTGAGGTCACGGTGCCAGCGGCGCAGCCGTTCCAGGCTCTGTTCCTCTTCCTCCAGCTCGGCCATGGTGAACTTGCGGTTGCGGATCTCCTTGTCGATCTCGGCGTCGAACTTGCCACAGTCGGCCAGGAACTCCGTCCACTCCTCCTGGCGCTCGGCGGTGAACATGGCCTCCAGCCGGGCGCCGTCCCGCTCGGCACGCCCGGCCGCCTCCAGCACGGTCACCTCACCCTGACCGCGCTCTGCCAGCTCGATCGCGCGGGTCACGCCATCGGCGAACCCCGGCACGTCCGGCACCGCCCACGTGCCCTGCCCCAGCGACAACGCGCCACTGCGCCGCAGCTCCCGCCACACCGCCACCCGATGCCGCGACGGTTCCGCGGGCACCCGGACGACCAGCACCAGCCATCGACCAGTCACATCCATGAATGTAGCACGTGTTACATCCCGAGTTGTGCGGGTCTACCTCCCACCACCGCTGCCGGCTACCCGCGTGATCAGTTGCAAACGATCGTCCGCATGAGAACACCGGGTTGTGGGTACGAGGTGGGAGACATGAACGCAGGAGCATGTGGCCGGACAAGGTGCCGTGATGGGTGACGACGTGCGCATCGCCGACCGGTACCTGCTGGTCAGGGTGCTGGGCCGCGGCGGGATGGGCCAGGTGTGGCAGGCCTACGACGAGCGGCTGCACCGCAAGGTCGCGGTGAAACAGCTGCTGACCCCCGCGGAACTCGACGACGTACAGGCCGCGGAGGCCCGACGGCGGGCCGTGCGCGAGGCCAGGATCGCCGCACGGTTGCAGCACAAGAACGTGATCGCCGTCTTCGACGTGCTCGACCAGCGCGGGACCGTGTACCTGATCATGGAGTACCTGCCGTCCCGGACCCTGGCGCAGACCCTCGCCGACCGCGGCACCCTCCCGGTCGCCGAGGCGGCCCGGATCGGCTTGGAGATCGCGGACGGGCTGCACGCCGCGCACCAGGCGGGTGTCGTGCACCGCGACGTCAAACCCGGCAACGTCCTGCTCGGCACCGACGGCACCGACGGCACAGTGAAGATCACCGACTTCGGCATCGCCCGGGCCGTCGGGGACACCGGAATCACCGCGAGTGAACTGGTCGTCGGCACACCCGCGTACATGTCCCCCGAGGTGGCCAAAGGCGAGCCTCCCACGTTCGCATCCGATGTGTACTCACTCGGCGCCACCCTCAGCACAGCGATCGAGGGGACATCCCCGATCGGCTACAGCGACAACGCGATGGCATTGCTTTACCGGGCCGCGTCAGGGGAGATCACACCGCCAACGCACGCAGGCCCCCTGACAGACCTCCTCGCACGGATGCTGCACCCCGACCCGGTCCAGCGCCCACCAATGCCTGAAGTCATGGACATCCTGTCCGCTCAGTTCGCGGTTCCCGATCAGCCCGCCCTTCCTGACCAGCCTGTGGTTCCCGACCCGCCAACGGTCGCGCTTGCCCCGCACCGCGCGCCGGTTCGCCGACATCGGCGCGGCGCAATACTGGCGGCCGGTGCCGTGCTTCTCCTCGCCGTGGTCATCGTTCTCGCCACGGGAGACCGGCCTACCGTTCCGGACAACACCGCCGCGCTCGCATCCACAACCTCGTCGACACCCACCTCAACAGTTCCGCCAAGTACTACAACCACACCGCCGCCCAGCAGCCAACCACCGGCCACCACCACCTTCGCGAGCCCGGCCGCGCCCGACGGCCCGGCGACCATCGCCGAGTACTACACGTTGATGCCCGGCAACCTCGCCGACGCCTGGACCAGACTGACACCCAGGTTCCAGCAGCACCCCGCCGGCGGCTGGGGCGGGTACCAGCGATTCTGGCGCCAGATCGGCAGCGTCCGGGCCGCCACGGTGACCCCCGTGGCGGACAACATCGTCGAAGCGACCATCGAATACCGCTTCAAGGACGGCAGGACGGTGCTCGAACGGCATCGCTACACCCTCGTCCAGCAGGACAGCCGCTGGAAGATCGACGAGTCCGCGGTGCTCAGCAGCCGAACCCTGTGAGCACACATCAGCCCCGCAGTTGGTCTGGCAGGTTCCGCAAGCGATCCTGTTCGCCCGCCGCCCTTCGTGACGCTGAACGAGGGCCTCGTATGCACGCGTCCGCGTGGCCGGACTGGAGCCGCTGAGCGCCGCAGCGCGCTCAGCGGCATGGGCCGGCAAGGGCTACTTGGCGGCGGGGGTGTCCAGCAGCATGGTGTTGATGTCGACGTCGGCCGTGAGCATCTGGTAGCGCTTCATCAGGTCGAGGGTGCGCTGCAGGCGGGTGCGGTCGATGCTGGTCGGGAAGGTGCCGATGCCGACAAGGGACGCGACCGACCTGTCGATCTTGGCGTACTGCTCGACGGCGGCCTCGACGACCGGACGTTGCTGGGCGTCGGTCGAGGCGCGGGTCAGCGCCCGGCGGAACGCCTCGGTGGTGCGGGGGTTGTCGTTGACGAACTTCGCCGAACCGGCGTACCCGGAGATGGGGAAGTTGGCGGTCGGGCCGCTGGAGGTGTCCAGCACCGGTGTGGCGCCGATGGACCGCTCGGCCTGGGTGACGTAGGGCTCGAGCATGATGGCGGCGTCCACCGTTCCATCGGCGAGTCTTGCCTGCATGTCAGGGAACGGGAACTCGACCCAGGTGACGCTCGAGTAGTCGACGCCGTTGGTGTCCAGCGCGGACTTGGCCAGCAGGTCGGTGATGCTGTTCTTGGTGTTGGTGGCGATCCGCTTGCCCGCCAGGTCCTTCGGGCTCCTGATCGGCGAGGTGCGGCTCACCATGATCATGAAGATGTTCGCCGCGGTCTGGTAGCTGTCCGCGACGATCTTCAGGTCGGCGGCGCCCTTGGCCTGGGCCTGGAAGTAGGGCACGTACGCGCCATAGGTGAACTGCAGGTCCCCGCTGACGAGCTTGGGCACCGCCACCGCGGCCCCGGCCACGGTCTCCAGCTGGACGTCGAGCCCCTCCTGAGCGAAGTACCCCTTCTGCTGGGCGATCCACACCGGCGCGGAGTCGATGATCGTCATCGCCCCGACCTTGATCTTCGGTCGTTCCGGGCCCGCCGTCCCCACCGCGCCAGGGCTCGAACCACCGAACAGGCCACAGCCTGCGACGACGGCGACCAGAGCGATGATCCAGACGGCGAGCAGGGGAGCAGAGCGTCTTCGTATGTGCGCATCCATCGGCAACCTCTTCGGCGAGAAGGGAAATCTGCTGCCTGCGCACCGGCACACATCAATACGTGTGGTACATGCGGATTGGTTCACAACCGTGGACGAACCGGGCCCTGCCAGCAGTGACCTTCAGGCGATCCGGCAGGCGGCGGCGCCGTTGTGCAGGAAACGGGCGCGGCCGTGCTCGTCGGAGCCGACCAGGGACAGGACCTGGTGGCCGTCGGACTTCGGCTCGACCGTGACGATCGAACTGTCGCCGAGGCCGACGACCTCGACGCGGTCCTCGGGCTTGCCGAGGAAGGACGCGGCGAGTTCGTTGCGTGGGCGGTAGATAAGGTATGCGCGGTCGTTCTCGCTGGTGAGGGTGATGTCGTACAGCGTCGTGCGGTAGGTGCCGCACATGCGGTCCGCGTCGATCCGGGCCGGGTTCGCGGGCGGCAGGGGCGGCGGTGCCGTCTCCACACCAGCGAGTTCCCGCAACGCTGTACCCAGGATTTCGTGGGCCAGTGGCTCGCCGCCCGTGCTGTTGGTCAGCACAGCCACCGCCACACCTGCCGAGGGCACGACCCGGAGGAATGCCTTCTGTCCCTTGGAGACACCCGTGTGGCCGACGACGCCGTCCCGGTAAAGCATCCAGCCAAGACCCCACCCGAGCACTCCGCCGCCGAAGTCCGGGATCGATTCCAGCTGCGGTTCGCGCAGCGCGGCGAGCGTGTGATCGGTGAGGTGCAGGCGGACGAACTCCAGCAGGTCGCGTGCGCTGATCGCCAGATGCGAGCCACTGGGCGCGGAGCAGTAGGAGACGGCCCACTTCTTCGTGGGCGCGAGCTCTCCGCCGGTCTGCATGTGGCCGACCGCGGCGCGGTGCAGGATCGCCTCATAGGTGTTGGTGGCGACGGTGTCCAGGCCCAGCGGAGTCACCAGGCGCTCGCGAAGAACGTCATGGAAAGGCTTGCTGCGCAACACCTCCACCAGCCTTGCGCTTGCCGAAAATGTCATCCGTGCAGGTCAGGCGGCGTGGTGGTACTCGCTGAGGATGCCGCCCAACCGTGGGCGTCGGCGGATGTCGAGTTGACTGGTCTGCGCTGGATCGGTGATCGGCTCCGGCAGTGGTTGTAATGGTCGGGCGTTGGCGATGCCTTGGTGCGGTCGAGTAGTTCGTGGCGGCAGGTTTGTATCCAGCGTTCGACGATCGAGTTCATTCGGGGCATCTTAACACCACTCAGCACGACCTCGATGCCGGCGTCGGCGAGAATGATGTTGAACAGGGCTGGGAACGTGCCGTCTCGGTCACGGATCAGGAATCGCGCTCGGTGGCCGGCGCCGTCGAGGTCCATGATGAGGTTGCGGGCGGCTTGGGTCACCCATTCAGCGGTGGGATGTGGTGTGGCGCCGAGGATGCGGATCCTGCGGTGCGCGTGCTCGATGACCACCAGCACGTACAGGCGGGCGTCGGTGAGGGTGACGGTTTCGAAGAAGTCGCAGGCGAGCAGGACTTCTGTTTGGGAGCGGAGGAACTGGGTCCAGGTGCTGGATGCGCGTTCGGGTGCGGGGTCGATGTCGGCGTTGGTAAGGGTCTGCCAGACGGTAGAGGCGGCGACCTTGATGCCCAGGATGAGGAGTTCGCCGTGGATGCGGCGGTAGCCCCAGTTCGGGTTCTCCTTGGCCAGGCGCA
>CBIMJO010000476.1:0-7144 GCA_966244135.1 uncultured Actinocrispum sp.
GCCAACCGCCTGGCCAACCGGCTGGTTGCGGCGGGCGCGGGCCCGGAACGGTTCGTGGCGCTGGCGGTCCCGCGCTCGCTGGACATGATCGTGGCCGAGGTGGCCGTGCTGAAGAGCGGCGCGGCCTACCTCCCGGTCGACGTGGACTACCCGGCGGACCGGATCTCCTACATGCTCCAGGACGCCCAGCCGGTCTGCCTGGTCACCATCCCGGCCCCTGTGGACTCGATTCCGGCCGATGTTCCCTTCGTGCTGCTGGATTCTATGGACTCGTGGTCTGCCACGCCACCCGCGGTGTCCTTGGACGTGCACAACGCCGCCTACGTGATCTACACGTCCGGTTCGACAGGACGACCGAAAGGCGTTGTCCTGTCGCACACCGGCGTGGCGAAGCTGGTGGCGACGCAGACCGAGCGGTTCGGGATCGGGCCGCACTCCCGGATCCTGCAGTTCGCCTCGCCCAGCTTCGATGTGGCGTTCTGGGACCTGTGCCTGGCTTTGCTGTCCGGCGGGCGATTGGTCGTGACGCCGACCGAGCGCCGAGTTCCCGGGCCGGAGCTGACGTCGTACATCGATGCCAACGAGATCACCTTCATGATCCTGCCGCCGAGCCTGCTCGCGGTGCTGCCCAAGGAACTCTCGCTGCGGCCGGGTGCGATCCTGTTGGCCGGCACCGAGCGGGTCTCGCCGGAACTGGTCGCCAGGTACGGCCGGGACCGACGGATGTTCAACGCCTACGGCCCGACCGAGGCTACGGTGAACTCCACCTTGGGCGAGTCGCATCCTGACAAGGTGCGTGGACCCGTTGTGCCCATTGGCATCGCGGACCCGATGACGGCCGTGCACGTGCTCGACTTGTCGCTGCGTCCGGTTGACGAGGGCGAGCTGTATCTCGGCGGGCCCGGTCTGGCTCGTGGCTATCTCAACCGGCCTGGCCTGACCGCGGAGCGGTTCGTCGCGGATCCCTTTGGGCCGCCTGGCGGACGCCTGTACCGCACCGGCGACCTGGTGCGGATCAAAGCCTCCGGATCGCTGGAGTTCCTGGGCCGGGTCGATGACCAGGTCAAGATCCGGGGTTATCGCATCGAACCGGGTGAGATCGAGTCCGTTCTGCTGGCGCACGAGTCGGTCCGCGCGGCCGCGGTGATGGCTCGCGAGGACAAGGCCGGGCAGCGTCGGCTGGTCGCCTACGTTGAACCGGACCCGGGTGCGCAGGGGATCGTCGACGAATGGAAGGACCTGCACGAACTGCTGTACTCGGCGGCCGGTCGGCAGTCGTCTGAAGAAGGCTTCGCCGGCTGGAACAGCAGCTACGACGGCACGCCCATTCCGTTGGCACAGATGCGGTCCTGGCGGGCCGCCACGGTCGACCGGATCCGTGAACTCCAGCCGCGCCGGGTGCTGGAGATCGGGGTCGGCAGCGGGCTTATTCTGTCGGCGATCGCCCCGGACGCAGAGGAATACTGGGGCACGGACCTTTCCGAAGAGGCCGTGGCCGCCCTGCAACGCCGTGTGCCCTCGGAATGGCCGGTCCGGTTGCAAGCTCAGCCCGCCGATGATTTCACTGGCCTGCCTACGGGTTACTTCGACACGGTCGTGCTGAACTCGGTCGTCCAGTACTTCCCGAGCGCGGAGTACCTGACTTCGGTTCTGCGTGGGGCGTTGCGGGTGCTGGCTCCGGGCGGGTCGATTTTCGTCGGGGACGTGCGCAACCTCCGGCTGCTGCCCGCCTTGCGGGCTGGGATCGGGGACGACCTGCCGCTGTCCTGGGAAGGCGAGCTGCTGCTCGACCCGGACTTCTTCGCCACCCTCGATCTTCCTGGAGTCACTTCTGTTGACCTGCGGGTGAAGCGGGCCGACTACCACAACGAGCTGAGCCGATACCGATACGACGTAGCACTCCACACTGGACAGCTCAGCGCGGCTTCGGTGGGGCTGGAACTGGCCTGGGGCAGCGACGTTCACGGCTTGGCTGGGCTGGACGAGTTGCTGGGCGCTGGGCATGGCGATCTCCGCGTGACCGGCGTTCCCAACGCCCGCCTGACGCCCGATCTCGTGCGGCTGCATGGCCCCGTTCCGGACGGAGTCGACCTCGAGGACGCGGCCTGGCTTGCCGCGAAACATGGTTACCGGTTCGCGGCCACCTGGTCCACCGAAGGCGCCAACGGCGAGCTGGACCTGGTCTTCGTGCTGGGCGAGCTGCCCGAGATCTACCGGCCGGGCAAGGACTTCGCGCTGGCGAACGTCCCGGCAGGGTTCCGGGACGTGGCGGCGCTGATGAAGTCCTTGCGGGCTCACGTTGCTGCGGTTCTGCCGGAGTACATGGTCCCGGCTGCGTTCATCCCGCTGGAGCACCTGCCGGTGATGGCCAACGGCAAGCTGGACCGGAAAGCCTTGCCCGCCCCGGACTTCGCTGCTCTTGCGGGCAGTGGTGTGCCGCGCACTCCTCTGGAGCGCCAGCTGTGCTCACTGGTCGCTGATGTCCTGGGCCTGCCTCAGGTCGGTGTGGACGACGACTTCTTCGCTTTGGGTGGCGACAGCATCGTCTCGATCCAGCTCGTCATCCGGGCCCGCGAGAACGGTCTCACGCTCACTCCTCGTGCCGTCTTCGAGCACCGCACGCCCGCCGCGATGGCTGGTGTGGTGACGGCCGTTCAGGTGCGCGAAGAGGTCTCAGGTGTCGGCACGTTCCCGATGACGCCGATCATGCGCTGGCTCGATGAATGCGGCGGTCCGGTGCAGGCGTTCAGCCAGGCCATGCTCGTCGCCGTGCCCGACGTCGACCTCGTCCCGATCCTGCAGAAGGTCATCGACAAGCACGACGTCCTGAGGTCTCGCATCGACCGGGCAGCCCAGACTTTCACTGTGTCGGAGCCCGGATCTGTCGACGCTGCCACGATTCTCAGCGCGGCCAGTGGTGACATCGAGACCCTTACGGAGAAAGCCGCCTCTCGGTTGGATCCGGAGACCGGCGTGATGATCCAGGCCGTCCGCTGCTCCCAGGGCCTGCTGATCGTCGTGCACCACTGGGTGATGGACGGCGTATCGTGGCGGATCCTGCTGCCCGACCTCGCCGCCGCCGCTCAGGGCGAAGTGCCCGCTGTCGGCACTCCGTTCGGTCCATGGTCCGAGACGCTGCACAAGGAGAGCGAAACCCGAGCCAGCGAGCTTCCCTTGTGGACGTCTATTGTGGATGGATCTGACCCGTTGCTCAGCTCGCGCCCGCTGGACCCGGTACAGGACTTGGCCTCTGTCCAGCGAGTGACCTTGCGCCTGCCGGTCGACAAGACCGCACCTCTGCTGACCACGGTCCCGGCTGCCTTCCACGCGGGGATCAACGACGTTCTGCTGACCGCACTCGCTTTGGCAGTCACCGAATGGCGGGGGAGCGGAACCGATGTGTTGGTGGCGTTGGAAGGTCACGGCCGCGAGGAACAGATCGGCGACGTGGACCTGTCCCGAACGCTGGGCTGGTTCACCAGCATCTTCCCGGTCCGCCTCGATCTTGGTGCACTGAACCGCGCCGACGCGCTGGCTGGTGGGCCGGATGCGGGCACGGCGTTGAAGCGGATCAAGGAACAGCTGCGCGCGATCCCGGACCACGGCATCGGTTACGGCCTGCTGCGCTACCTGAACCCTGGCACCGCATCGGTTCTGGCTGGGTTCGGCAAACCACAGATCAGCTTCAACTACCTCGGCCGGTTCTCCGTTGCCACCGGCCAGGACTGGACCGCGCTCCCGGGTGCCGGCGTGCTGGAGGGCGGGTTCGACACCGCCATGCCGGTCGCGCCGTACTCGTTGGAGATCAACGCTTTCACCACCGACGGGCCGGACGGGCCCGAACTCGGTGTCACCTGGGCGTTCCCCGCCGAACTGTTCACTGAGGACGCTGTGCGCGCGCTGGCCCAAGGCTGGTTCGCCGCGCTGGACGCCCTCGTGACGCATGCCGCCGGGCCTGGTGCCGGCGGGCACACCCCCTCCGACCTCGGCCTGACCGGACTGAGCCAGGAGGAGATCGACGAGCTCGAAGCCGAATGGGAGATCTCGTGACCGGGTTGGCTGACATCCTGCCGCTCACCCCGCTGCAGGAAGGCCTGTTGTTCCACACGTTGCTGGACACCGGCGGGATCGACCTCTACACCAGCCAGCTCACCGTCGACCTGGACGGACCGGTTGACGCGCAGGCGATGCGCGCGGCCGGGCAGGCGCTGCTGGACCGGCACCCGAACCTGCGCGCGGCCTTCCGGCAGAGCAAGACCGGCCGGAACGTCGCTCTGGTGGGCAAACGGGTCGAGCTCCCGTGGGGGGAGCTCGACCTGTCCGGCCACGACGCCGACAAACGCGACGACGAGCTCGCCCGGATCCTCGACGAGGAACAAGCCCGTGGCTTCGACCCCGCGGTGCCTCCGTTGCTGCGCATGACGTTGGTCAAGCTGGCGCCTGCCTCGTACCGTCTTGTCCTTACTCACCATCATGTTCTGCTGGATGGCTGGTCGATGCCGGTCCTCGTCCGCGAGTTGCTGACGCTCTACGCGGGCGGGACCTTGCCACCGGCCCCGCAGTTCCGGGACTACCTGGCCCATCTCGCGGGCCGGGACAAGGCCGCGGCCGAGTCCGCCTGGCGAGCGGCTCTGGCCGGACTCGATGGTCCGACCAGGGTCGCGCCGGAGGAACGCGCCCGCGCCGCCGAAGTCCCCGCCTCGGTCGTCCGCGTCCTCGACTCGGAGACCACGGCCCGGATCGCAGCTGCCGCGCGGGCCAATGGCGCCACGATCAGCACGGTTCTCCAAGTGGCCTGGGCGACTGTGCTCGGCACGCTGACCGGGCGGGACGATGTTGTTTTCGGGACAACGGTTTCCGGCCGCCCACCGGAGCTGGCCGGAGTCGCGGACATGGTCGGCCTGTTCATCAACACCGTCCCGGTCCGGGTGCGCCTCAGCGGTCCACTCAGGACACTCCTGCGCCGGGTCCAGGACGAGCAGACAGCATTGCTGGACCACCAGACGTTCGGCCTTGCCGATATCCAGCGGATCGCCGGCCAGGGCGAGCTGTTCGACACCATCACGGTCATCGAGAACTGGCCCGAGCTGCCGGACCTGCCCGACACCGGCGACGTCACCGTCACCGCCTCGGCCGTCCGCGACGCCGCCCACTACCCGCTCTATCTGGTCGCGCGACCCGGCGAGCGCCTGGAACTCCGCCTGCACCACCGTCTCGACGCCTTCGACGCTACAACCGCTCGGCGGCTGGCGGACTGGCTGGTCCGCGCCCTTGAGTCGATCGCGTCCGGCGCTCTGGACCTCCTTGGCCCCGAGCGCGAGCAAGTCCTGACCGCGTGGAATGCCACGGAAGCCTTGGTTCCCGACGAGACCTTGACGTCTTTGCTGGCCGCTCAGGCTGTTCGCACGCCTGACGCCACCGCAGTCGTCTTCGAGGGCTCATCATTGACCTACGCCGAGCTGCATTCGCGGGCCGGACGGTTGGCATCTCTGCTGGCAGAGCGCGGTGTCGGTCCGGATTCGGTCGTTGCCGTCTCGGTGCCGCGGTCGCTGGATCTCATGGTCGCGCTCCTGGCTGTCCTCCGAGCCGGGGCCGCGTACCTGCCCGTCGATCCCGACCACCCGGTGGCCGGGCGCCAGGCATTGCTCGATGATGCCCAGCCGTCCGTCGGCATCACTGTCTCGTCCGTTTCGCGTGTCGGTGACCTCGACTGGCTGCTGCTGGACCGGCTGACGCTGCCGGACGCGCCACCCGCGCCGGTGCATACCCGTCCCGAACACCTTGCATACATTTTGTATACATCTGGTTCGACCGGAAAGCCCAAAGGCGTAGGGATTTCGCACCGGGCGATCGTGAACCGGCTCGCCTGGATGCAAGATGTATACAAGTTGTATACCGACGATCGGATCCTGCAGAAGACCCCGATCGGCTTCGACGTCTCGGTCTGGGAGCTGTTCTGGGCGCTCTGCCAGGGCGCGGCCGTGGTCCTGGCTCGCCCCGGCGGCCACACCGATCCGGCGTACCTGACCCAGGTGATAGAGCGCGAGCGGATCACCACCCTCCACTTTGTCCCGTCGATGCTCGCCGCGTTCGTTGGCGCGGTGGAGGACTCGGCGTGGGCCGGGTCGCTGCGCCGGGTGATCTGCAGCGGCGAGGCCCTCGGCGCCGACCTCGTGACCCGCTGGCATTCGCTGACCGGCGTCGCGCTGTTCAACCTCTACGGTCCCACCGAGGCGGCGGTCGACGTCACCTGGTGGGACACGGCCGATCGATCGGGGCCGAGGGTGCCGATCGGCCGGCCGGTCTGGAATACCCAGGTCTACGTCCTCGACTCCGCCCTGCAGCCGGTTCCCATTGGCGCACCAGGGGAGCTGTACCTCGCGGGCGTGCAACTGGCCCGGGGATACCGAGGCCGGCCCGGGCTGACGTCGGAACGGTTCGTGGCCAACCCGCTCGGCGCGCCGGGGGAGCGCATGTACCGGACCGGCGATCTCGTGCGCTGGCGGCCCGACGGCGCTCTCGACTACCTGGGCCGGACCGACGACCAGGTCAAGATCCGCGGCGTCCGCATCGAACCCGGTGAGATCGCCGCCGCCCTCACCGCCCGCCCTGACGTGACCACCGCGGCCGTGATCGCCCGCGATGGCCAATTGATCGCCTACGTCGTGCCCAACGGCACCTTCGACACCACCCGTGTCCTCGAAGCCCTCGCCCAGGACCTGCCGTCGGCCCTCGTGCCCAGCGCGATCGTCGTGCTCGACGCGTTGCCGTTGACCGCGAACGGCAAGCTCGACCGCAAGGCTCTGCCCGCGCCCGAACGCAGGACGAGCGCACGGGAACCGCGCAACGATCGCGAACGTCTGCTGGCCGATCTGTTCGCGGCCACGCTGAAGCTCGACCAGGTCGGCATCGACGACGACTTCTTCGTCCTCGGCGGCGACAGCATCGTCTCGATCAGCCTGGTCTCCCGGGCTCGCCGCGAAGGTCTGAACCTCGTCGCCCGGGACGTGTTCAAGCACCGCACCCCGGCCGCGCTCGCCGCCGCCCTCACCGAGGAAGCGCCTGCCCCGGCCGCCGATGAGGACGGCGTCGGCGAGCTGCCGCTTTTGCCGGTGGCGCACTGGCTCCGCGAACGCGGCGGCCC
>CBIMJO010000477.1:0-7142 GCA_966244135.1 uncultured Actinocrispum sp.
ACAGCCTCGTCGTCTGGATCGGCGTCGTAGTGGCCGCCTACTTCCTCCAGGCCGGCAGCGCCATCCAGTTCTACATCCTCGCGATGCTGCTCTCCATCGTCATGGGCGGCACCCAGGCGCTGTCGCGCTCCCTGTACTCCAGCATGATCCCCCGAGGGAAGGAGGCCGAGTTCTTCTCGCTCTACGAGGTCTCCAGCTCCGGCACCAGCGCACTGGGCCCGCTGCTGTTCGGCCTCGCGCTGCAGAACACCGGCAGCTACCGCATCGCCATCGTCAGCCTGATCGTCTTCTTCGTCGTGGGCCTGGCCATCCTGCTCAAGGTCAACGTGCACAAGGCCATCACCGCGGCAGGCAACACGGTCCCCGCCAGCCTCAGCGGCAGCAAGTGACCCAGTAAAAGATCCGTTATCGAAGCCGAACAACTACTATCCGTCATTCAATGACCCTGTGACAGAAGACTCGTTTGGGTAGCTTCCGCACGGGGTACCTCAGCAAGTTGGAACGACCCGTTAGCTAGCTCCTCCAATCGGGTGAGATGTTGGTGTGGATTGAGGGATAACGCGTCACTTTCCCGCGCCGATTCCCTCCCTTAGGAGGAAGCTGTTGTTGACGGGTGAAGCATGTCACTGTGAGCGACGAGGTCTGGAAGAGAGGGAATCTTCTGGCCCGTTCCGTCGTTGCGCACAGTGAGCAACACCCTGGCTCGTCGCCTCGAGCCGAACGAAAGGACACCGCCATGGCCGACCGTGTTCTCCGTGGAAGCCGGCTGGGTGCCGTCAGTTACGAGACCGACCGCAACCACGACCTCGCGCCCCGACGTACGGTTCGGTATGCGTGCCCGAAGGACCACGAATTCGAGGTGCCCTTCTCGGACGACGCCGAAGTCCCCCCCACCTGGGAGTGTCGCCTCCACGGTACCGAAAGCAAGATGATCGACGGCTCCCTCCCGGAGCCCAAGAAGGTCAAGCCCCCCAGGACCCACTGGGACATGCTGCTCGAGCGCCGGACCATCCCGGAACTCGAGGACCTGCTCACCGAGCGACTCGAAGAGCTCCGCGGCCGGCGCAGCCGTACTGCGTAGCGAGGGACGGCATAGAGAAACCCCGCTGGGCTTGAGGCCCAGCGGGGTTTCTCTATGCCGGTGTTTGATTGTCCTCGCTTCGCTCGGACGGGGCTAAGCTGCCGGTCGGCTTTGGGGGAAGTACAACTTCATGGGGGATCACTGTGGGGCAGTCACGCGCTGGGCTCGGCGACAGCTACTTCAACGACCGGGATCGGTTTCGGGCGACCAGCGGGCTTTCGATCGCGGCGATCGTCGGTGTCGCGGTGGCGTGTGTTCTGGACATCGCGACCACGGCCGTCGACGGGACTCGATACAACGTCGTTGTCGACTACTTCGCTGACCGCGCCCAGGATGCCGACCTCGACACTGCCGACAACCTCGGCAGGACCTGGGGTATCGCGCATCTGGTTGGGCTCGTCGCCGCCGGTGCCGTCTTCCTGGTCTGGTGGTACTGCACGCACTACAACGCCCGGTGGCTCGGTGGACCCAGCACTCCCGGACAGACTGGTGGCTGGGTCATCGGGGCCTGGTTCTGTCCCATCGCCAACCTCCGGTTCCCACGGGACATGGTCGCCGACGCCTGGCAAGCCAGCGCACCCCGCGGCACGACACCCAGCACCGCCATCATCAACGTGTGGTGGCTGGCGTTCGTCCTCAGCAACATCCTCAGCCTCTACGCCACCCGCTTCTTCCTGGGATCGACCAGGACACCCACCTCCAAGACAGCATTCGCCGACTCGTTTCACACCGTCGCCGTCCTCGACACGGTGTCCTCGACGATCTACCTGGGCGCGGCCGTACTCGTCATCTTCATCATCGTGCAGCTCACCCGCTGGCAGAACACCCCCTACCAGCCGGCCGACACACACTCGGAGTGAACGCGCCGACCGCGTTCAGGCGGCCGGCGCCGGTGGCGCTATCCTGCCGATCCAGCTTCCGGGGGAAGCACAACTTCATGGGGGATTCATGACACAGCAGCACGCCGGGCTCGGCGACACCTACTTCAACGGCACCGGCAGATACCGGTCCACCAACGCCATCGCCAAGGTCGCCATCGCGGGCATCGTCCTGGCCTGCGCCGTCGACATCCTCACCACCGGCATCAAGTGGAACCAGTACAGCACCATCGCCGACTTCCTCGGCGGCACCGCCAACGCAGTCGACCTCACCGCCGCCGACGACCTCGCCAGCACCTGGACCTGGCCCTTCATCGGCATCTCACTCGCCGCGGGCGTCCTCTTCCTGGCCTGGTGGTACCAGACCTACCACAACGCCACCTGGCTCGCCGGTGCCGACTCGCAGCGCTACTCGGGCGGGTGGGCCATCGGCGCCTGGTTCTGCCCCATCGTCAACATCTGGTTCCCCGACCAGATGGTCACCGACGTCTGGCGCGCCAGCTCACCACGCCGGCCGGTCGGCACCGCGATCATCCACGTCTGGTGGGTCAGCTACCTCCTCGGCAACGTGCTCACCTTCTACGCCAGCCGCGTGACAACACCCGCCGCGAAGGAACCGGCCGCATACGAAGCCATCTTCCAGCGCGTCGCCATCATCGACACCGTGGCCTCCGCGCTCACCCTGACGGCGGGCGTGCTGGTCATCGCGATCATCACGCAGCTCACCCGCTGGCAGAACACCCCCCGCGCCCAGCAAGACGCCGGCTAGCTCTTCTTCCCGCCGCGCACCAGCGACCGCAGCTGCTCACCACGCAGCCGCACGCCCCACTTGAACACCCGCCACAACGCCTCGCGCACGATCGACCCGTCCATCTTGGACACCCCGATCTCCCGCTCGGTGAACGTGATCGGCGACTCCACCACGGTGAACCCGGCCTCGATCGTCCGGTAGGTCAGGTCGATCTGGAAGCAGTACCCCGCCGACGCCACGTTGTGCAGCTTCAGCTTCTCCAGCGCCGCCCGCCGGAACGCCCGGAACCCGGCGGTCATGTCGTTGACCTTCGCACCCAGCCAGATCCGCGAGTAGAGGTTCGCGCCCCTGGACAACAGGAACCGGCGCTTCGGCCAGTTCACCGTCTTGCCACCCTTGACGTACCGCGACCCGATCGACAGGTCCGCGTCCGACAACGCCGCGATGATCCGCGGCAGGTCCTCCGGCGCGTGCGACCCGTCCGCGTCCATCTCCACGATCACGTTGTAGTCGCGCTCCAGCGCCCACGTGAACCCGGCCACGTACGCGGCACCCAGCCCGGCCTTCTCCGTGCGGTGCATCACATGCACCCGCTCGTCCGCGGCCGCCAGCTTGTCGGCCACCTCACCGGTGCCATCCGGGCTGCCGTCATCGACCACCAGCACGTGCGCCTTGGGCACCGCCGCCTGCAACCGGTCGATGATCCGGGTGATGTTCTCCCGCTCGTTGTACGTCGGGATCACCACGAGCACCGGCTCGAGCTCCGCCATTCGCTTCCTCTCCTTGCTCATCGCTCTTCGCGGCTCGAGTCAACGCGCCGACGTCGGACCCGCGAACCGGCAGCCCACAGCAACGCCGCGAGCCCGCCGGCGACCATGACACCCTCCGGCCAGGCCCCGATCCGGGTAGCCAGGGTAACGGTCGTCTTTTTCGGCACCGTGGCGACCAGCGTGTCGCCCGTGTACAACTCAGTCTGACGGGTGACACCGCCATCCGGTTGAATGACCGCGCTCACCCCGGTGGTGGCCGAGATGATCACCGCCCGGTCGTGCTCCACGGCCCGCACCCGGGACATGGCCTCCTGCTGGTAGCTCATCTCCGTACGGCCGAACCACGCGTTGTTCGTCGGCACGGTCAGCACCTGGGCGCCGTCCCGCGCGGCTTCCGCCAGCACGTCGTCGTAGGCCACCTCGAAGCAGATCGCCACCCCCAGCGGGACGCCGGCCGCGGTCAGCACCGGTCGCTGGGTCCCCGGCCGCATGTCCTTCTGGTCGTCCACGAACGGGGTGAAGATCCGCGCGATCGGCCGCATCGGCACGAACTCACCGAACGGCACCAGCTTCTGCTTGTTGTACTCCTGGCCCGGGCCCTTCACCGGGTCCCACACGATCACCACGTTCTGCGCGGCCCCGTCCGGCCGGGTGATCCGGCCGCCGATCAGCGTCGGCACCCCCAGATCCGCGACCACCTGCGCGATCTGCCGGTCGTCGGCCGGGTTCGGGCCGAGGTCGGTGAACGTCTCGGGCAGTATCACGATGTCCGGCTTGGGCATTTTGCCCGCCTTGATGTCCTGCGCCAGCTGCTCGGCCCGCACCAGGTGGTTCTGCCGCATCTCCGCGCCGCCGCCGATGCCGTTCAGCCCCTCGGGCCCGTTGCCCTGCACGATCCCGATCGTCACCGACCCGGCCGTGTCACCGCGGTTCACCAACGGCAGCGTGCCGGCCCCGACCAGCAACGGGATCACAGCCATCACGGCGAACGTCCGCTTGCCGCCGTTGCGGATCAGCGCCGCGATCGCACACCCGGTCAGCACCACCGCGAACGTGACCAGCGGCGCACCACCCAACGCCGCCAGCGGCAGGTAGAGCCCTTCCGGCTGCCCGAACGCCACCCGCGACCACGGGAACCCGCCGAACGGGAACCGCTGACGCAACGCCTCGTCAGCCACGAACAGCATGGCCATCCACACCGGCCCGGCGGGCAGCTTGCTCACCACCGCCATACCCGCCGTGGCCACCGCGATCAGCACAGCCAGCGCCGCCGACAACCCCACCCACGGCGCCGGGCCGAACCCGGTGCCCAGGAAATCCTGCAACCACGCCAGTTCGCTGGCCATGAACACGAAGCCGAAGATCAGCCCGTAGCCGAACCCGGCCCGTGCCCGCCGCCCGTAGATGGCCAGCGCGAACACCGCGAACGCCAACGGCGCCAGCCACCACCAGTTCCGCGGCGGGAAACTCAGCCACAACAACACCCCCGCCACGGCGGCGGCCGCCATCCGCCACACCGCCGGGTGCCTACCCAGGAACGAGCCCCGGACCTGCGGTTCCGGGGCCAGCGGTTCGGGTGATGCCGTCGCGATCACGACGTTCAGAGTACGGGTGTGCCCCATCGGGCCGATTTCGCCCTTTGTCTTGGCGGTCTTGAGTTAGTTTTGTCACTTAAAAATTGACTGAGGTTGTAGTCATGAATGTAGCGTCAACTCAGGGGAGTGGATCACCGGTCGCTGAGGACGCGAAACGGGTCTTCCCGAGGTCCGGCCGAACCCGGCTCCCCTACCCGCGATTCAGCGCTCTTTCATGGCGAGCTCCCCTACCCCAGCCGTCGATCCCCGCTTTTGCCGTCCCGGCAAGGCATTCACCGCGATCGGCCTCTGCTTCCCTCCCCTGATGCGCTGGTCGGCGGTCTTGACGTGGTTCGCGGTCGGCGCTTCGGTGCGAGGGTGACTGGGATGGGTACTTATGTGGAGCGTCCGCCGGTGCCCGAGTTGGCGGCGGTGGTGCGGACGGTCTGGATCCAGCGCACTGGCAGTACGCCGTACGTGCAGCGGCATCTGCCCACCGGCGGGGTCGAGATCCACTTCCCCATCGGCGGCCGCCCGCAGCTCGTCGGCCCGCTGACCGGTCCGGAGATCGAGGTCATTCCTGAGCACACCACGATCGTCGGCGCGCGGTTCCACCCGGGCACCGCGCCTCCCCTGCCGACGGTTCTCGACGACCTGGTGGACCAGCGGCTGGGCCTGGCGGAGCTGTGGCGAAGTTCGACGGATCGGCTGGTCGAGACCATGGCGCTGGCCGCGAAGCCCGAGCAGGCGCTCATGGTCCTGCAGACCCACCTTGTGCAGAAGTTCCGCGGCGCGGTGCCGGTGGATCCGTTGGTGGGCGAGGCCGTCCAGGCGTTGATGCCGTGGAATCCGGTCAATATCGACGCTTTGGCCACCCACCTGGCGCTGTCCGCCAGCCAGCTGCGGCGCCGGTGCCTGCACGCGGTCGGGATGAGCCCCAAAACCTTGCAGCGAACGTTGCGGTTTCAGGGTTTTCTCGCGTTGGCGCAAGCCGGTGCACTCGCGAGCGGCCGCCGTGGCGCGGACGGTATGGCCGGACTGGCGGTCGACGCGGGCTACGCCGACCAAGCCCACCTCAGCCGGGAGTGCCTGCGCCTGACCGGGGTCACGCCCAGCCGGCTCCTGGGCGGCGACATCGACCGGTGTGCCTGCGGGCACGACCATTCCGCGTCCTACCAGCCGTTCCTGGCCACCCGGCGGCGGCTGGTGCGAGTTTGATCATGCGCGTTTTGTTCAAGCCTGGCCGTCGCGCCGCTCATAGGGTCGGATGATGACCAAGGTAATCAGCGCTCACGCCGTCTCGGTGGACGGCTACATCAGTGGTCGCACACCCGACGGCGCCGAAGAGTTCGGCCGCGGTCTCGGCGACGCGCCCATGCTGTTCGACTGGTACTTCAACGGGGACACGCCCAGCCAGGTGTTCGACGGCTTCAAGCTCAGCGAACCGAGCGCCCGGTTGTTCGACGCCGCCGCGGCCCGGGTGGGCGTGTCGATCTGCGGACGCACCACCTACGAGCACTCCAGCCGTTTCGGCGGTGGCAGCCCGCACCCGATGGCGAAGCTGTTCGTCGTCAGCCACCAGGCCGTGCCGGAGATCAGCGCGGAGCAGACGCTCATCACCACCGGTGTCGAGGACGCGATCGCCGCGGCCCGCGAGGTCGCCGGGGACAAGGACGTGGCCTTGATGGGCGGCGGCCTGCTCACCGAGGCGCTCAAGGCCGGGCTCGTCGACGAGGTGATCCTGCACCAGGTGCCGATCCTGCTCGGCGGCGGTCACAGCTTCTTCCGGGAACTCCCCGCACACGTCCAACTCCGTCTGGTGCAAGCGATGCCGGCGCCGGGCGTGACCCACCTGCACTACGAGGTGATCCGATGATCCTGGTTACCGGCGGGCTCGGCATGATCGGCGCCCACACCGCCCGCGCGCTGCTGGACCTCGGCGAGCAGATCGTCGTCACCGCCCATCACCGGTCCGAGGTGCCGCCGTTCCTGGCCGGGCGGGTCACCGTGGAGTCCCTCGACGTCACCGACCGGGACGCGTTCCTGGCCCTCGGCGACCGCCACGACATCACCGACATCGTCCATCTC
>CBIMJO010000478.1:0-7137 GCA_966244135.1 uncultured Actinocrispum sp.
ACTTCTGGGCATCTGGGTCCGCACCGCCCTTGGGCACCCAGCGCACGTTGGCGAACGAAGCGGTGAACGCGCCCTCGGTGTAGACGAGGAACGGCGTGTTCACGTTCTCCAGGTCCAGGCCCTTGTCGGCGAAGCAGACGATCGGGATCTTGACCGTCGACTTCTGGCCGACCGGCAGGTTCTGGAACAGCTTCGTGGCAACGGTTTCACCCTGGCACGGGTACACGCAGTGCGTGCTGATCACCGTTCTGGCCGCCGGCGGGGAGTTGACGATGACGTCGAACTCCAGGGCCGCGTTGGCGTTCAGGTAACTGCGCAGATCGTCACCCTGGGCCGGGTTCTGCATGTAGATCTGGCCGGGGCCGGAACCCGTCCAGGTCGTCTTCAGCCCGTCGCCCTGCACGTTCACGTCCACCGGCACGGTGTTGATGTTGGCGTGCGCGGCCTGGCCGTCCGGGCCGATCTCGGTGCCGCCCCAGTTCTCCGGGGAGCCGATGAAGGCCTTGTACGGCGCGACGTCGGCGCGGTTGTAGATCTCCAGGTCCTCAGTGGCCGTACCGCCACCGCCGCCACCGCTGCAGGACACTGGCGCGGTCTCGTCGAGCACGCCGACGTTGCCGGTCTGGTTGCTGCGCAGGCCATATCCGAACGGGAACAGCGGGTCGTAGCCGGGGTCACGCGGGTTCAGCGGGGTCTGGCAGGCGGTCTTGGGCCAGCTGTAGGACAGCTTGCCGGAGAAGTCCTGCCAGTTGCGGCCGCGCACCAGCATGTCCGCGACGCCTTCGCCCTCGGTGCCGGGCAGCCAGGACGCCACGAACGCGTCGGACCGGTTCAGCTCCTGGTTCGTCCACAACGGACGGCCGCTCATGAACACGGTCACCACCGGGGCACCCTTGCCGTGCACCTTGTCCAGCACGGCGAGGTCGGCCGGGTAGAGCTTGGCCGCCTCGAGCGAACGCTTGCCGAGGTCGCCGACGCCTTCCGCGTACGGGGTCTCGCCGATGACCGCGATCACCGCGTCGTACTGCGACGGGTCAACGCCGTCGGCCGTGGCGCTGTAGGTGACGTTGGCATCGCCCAAGGCCTGCTTGAGACCACCCAGAACCGTTGTGCCGTTGGGGAAGTCGGCGTTGGTGTTGCCGGTTCCCTGCCAGGACAGCGTCCAGCCACCGGTCTGGTTCTGCATGCTGTCCGCGGACTTGCCGACCACGAGCACCTTCGACTTCGGCTTCAGCGGCAGGACCTTGTTGTCGTTCTTCAACAGGACCTGCGACTCGCGAACGGCCTTGCGGGCCAGCTGCTTGTCCAGCAGGGCGTTCGCGTCGCCCGCGTACTGGCGCTGCGACGGCTTCCTGCTGTCCAGGATGCCCGCGCGCAGCTTGACGCGCAGGATCCGCTTGACCGCGTCGTCGATCCGGGCCGTCGGGATCTGGCCGCCCTCGACCTGCGCGATCGTGTTGGTGATGAAGGCCTTCCAGTCGTTGGGGACCATCACCATGTCGATGCCCGCGTTGATCGCCTGCGGGCAGCTGGCGTTGGTGCAGCCGGTGACCTGGCCGATGGCGTTCCAGTCGGACACCACGAGGCCGTCGAAGCCCATCTTCTGCTTGAGGATCCCGGTGACGACCTTCTGGCTGCCGGTCACCTTGCCCTCGTTGATGCCGAGGTCCGGGTTGGTCCAGCTGTTGAACGAGACCATCACCGACTGCGCGCCCGCGGCGAGCGCGCCGTAGTAGCCCTGACCGTGCAGGTTGATCATGTCGGCTTCGGAGTAGGCGTTGACGCCCTGGTCCTTGCCGCCGGTCGTGCCGCCGTCACCGATGAAGTGCTTGGCGGTGGCGATCACGCCGTTGCGGTCCAGCCGGAAGGAGTTGTTGTCCTGCAGGCCCCGGATCGCCTCGTAGCCGTAGGCCCGGGTGATCGTGGGGTTCTCGGAGAAGCCCTCGTAGGTGCGGCCCCAGCGGTCGTCCTGGACCACCGCGAGGGTCGGCGCGAACGCCCAGTCCTGGCCGGTGGCGCGGATCTGGCGGGCGGTGGCCTCGCCGATGTCGCGGATCAGGCACGAGTCCCGCGCGGCGCCCAGGCCGATGTTGTGCGGGAACAGCGTCGTGCCGAAGACGTTGTTGTTGCCGTGCACGGCGTCGATGCCCCAGATCACCGGGATGCGCGTGCGGGTGGCCCTGGACGCCGTCCAGTAGGAGTCGGCGAGGGTGAGCCAGTCCGTGGTGGTGGCGTGCTTGTTGGCGGCCGGCCACGAGCCGCCGCCGTTGAGCACCGAACCGATGTTGTACTGGGTGACCTCGGCCGGGGTGATCGCGGAGATCTCCGGCTGGGTCATCTGCCCGACCTTCTCGGCCAGGCTCATGCCGTTGACGATCTGGCTGATCCGCCACTCGTCCCAGAAGTTCCGGTCCATCTTGCTGTCGACCTTCGGCCAGTCGCTCAGCGTGGGCAGGGACTTCTCGATCTTCGCGCAGCCGTGGTCCATGGCGGGCTGGCCGATCACCGGTTGCCGGTCGTGACCGTGGCCGTAACTCTCCGGATCCGCGGCCGCGGCGCTGGGCGCGCCGCTCGCCAGGACCGCGCCGATGAGCGTGATCAGCGCTCCTCGGTAGGTTCCTGACCTGGCTCTGAGTCTGGTGCTCATGGTGGGTCCGTTCTGCAGGCGCGACAACAATGGCGGCAAGGGCCTGAGCGATCCTGTATCCCGGGTCACACCGGAGTCAAGAGCCGATGGAAGCGCTCTCGCGATGGTGAGGAACTTTCTTCGCGCCTGAAAAAATGTGGAAGGCTAACCGGCGACCGCCCGGACGGCAAGTCCCGCACCGACAACGAGCACCATCACCGAGGTCAGCACGGGCGTCACCTTGGCATATCTGCGCAGCTTCCCCTCGAACCGGTCCCGCACCTTGACCAGCACCAGGCCCGCGACCATGAGCATCGCGGCCATGCCGATCCCGTAGCCCAGGACCAGCAGAACCCCGAACCAGGTACGCCCCAACGCGATCGCGCCGAGCAGCACGACCAGGGCGGATGGGCTGGGGACCAGGCCACCGGCGAGCCCCATCCCGATCAGTCCACTCCTGCTGAACCGGTTCCCATGCCCATGTCCGTGCCCATGTCCGTGACCGTGCCCGTGTCCATGTCCGTGCCCGCGTTGTTTCACTTGTTTCAGCGCGGATCGCACGAGGAACACGCCGATCGCGGCGATGAGGACGCCACTGGCGATTCCTAGCCATTTCAGGACGGCCTCGCCGGCCAGGGCGCTCGACGCGGAGATCAGCAGGCCGAGAACGAGCACGCCCGCGGTGTGGGTGAGTGTCACGGTCGCGCCGACGATGATGGCGTCCTTCGCCGTTCCTTCGCGGCCGACAAGATAGGCCGCGATGACCGTCTTGCCGTGCCCTGGCAAGGCCGCGTGGGAGGCGCCCAGCACAAGGGACAGCAGGACTGCGAGAACGCCGAGCAGGGGCGTGAGATCGGGGCGGCCGACCAGGTTGGTGAACCACTCGGTCAGCGCGAAGCCACTGTCCTGCTGTTCGGTCGCCGCACCTGCGGTCGTGCTCGCGCCCGGCTCGGCCTTGAGGGACACCTCGCGGACATCGAGCGGGGACGACAGCAGATCGTCGGGATAGCGTCGGAGTTCGTCGCTTACACTCTGCGTGGGCACGGTCTGATTCGGCACTGTGGAGTCAAGCTTGATGTCAGTACCAACAGCGGTGATCTCGTGCCAGCCAACGCGGTCGGACCGGTAGTCGTCGCGGAAGCTCAGCGTGACCGAGCCCTTGATCTCGGCCGGGGCGGTCAGGTCACACGTCAGTCTCGTGGTCGGCAGGTCCGCCTGGCCATTCGTACGCTCCACCTGGGCCGTCCGGACCTGAAAGGCCAGCGTCTGAGAGTCCACAGTAGAGCGGAGCGCCCCGGCGAGGTTCGCGCACTCGCGTTCGGCGTCGAGGTTGCTCTCCTGGAGGGTGGGGATCTCGGCGAGGTCCACGATGGACTTCACGTCGACCCGGTCCGGGTGCAGGTGCAGGCCGTCGTAGTGGTTCACGCTGAAGTTGCCGAGCGGGTGGGCCATCGCCACACCCGCGGTCAGCAGCAGTCCCAGCAAGGTCAGGCCCAGGATCTTGCGGATCATCTGGCACCGGCCAGGATCGCGTTGCGGTGCCCGACGACGACCGGGTTGCGCCAGCCGTTGGCCACGGCCTTGTCCGCGTACACCAAGGCTTCGGTGTCCCGGCCGTTCGCGTGCAGTGCCCACGCCATCGCGTCGGCGACGAAAACGCTTTGCCTGCGGGCCCATTCGGCCTCGGCGCGGCGCAGCGCCTCGGCCTTGTCGCCGTGGTCGGCCGCGATCAGCGAAGCGCTCAGGTCATCGGTGGCGCCCTGCGACTCCAGAAGCTTCTGCTGCTGGGCGACGATCGCGAGCTGCTGGGCGGCCTCGTCCGGCTTCCCGGCCTTGGTCAGCAGTTCCGCGTATTCCACGAAGTACTGCGGCAGGGGAGCGCGGGCGACGACCTTGCGGTAGATGTCCAGCGCCTCGTCGGTGTGTCCGCGTGCGGCGGCGACTTTGGCCTTGCCCTGCTGGAGGGTGGCGTCGTTCGGGCTGGCGGTGATGCCCTGCTCGTACTGGTCGGCGGCCTCGTCCAGCTTGCCCGCGTTGAACGCCAGCTCACCGAGGTAGTAGCGGCAGTACGCGGTCTCGTCGGCCGAGGTGGCCGAGGACAGCGCGCGCTCCAGGGCGTTCCGGGCCTCGTTCTCCTGGCCGTGCAACTCGAAGTGGTACGACGCGCGGGTGAAGGCGGCGACATTCGGCTTCAGGTCGAGCATCCGCTGCACGGCGCCGGCCGCGCCCTTGTCGTCTCCCAGCTGTGTCAACGCATCCGCCAGAACGCCGTACACCTCAGCGGTGTCGGGCTGGACGGCTTCAGCTTTGAGCGCCCATTCCTTGGCCTTGCCGAAGTCGTGCCTCGCATTCGCCAGGGCGCCCATGCCGACCATCGCCGGGCCGTTTCCGTCGGCCTGCAACGACAACGACTTCTCCAGCGCGCCCTGGGCCTTGGTGTAGTACGTGGGGTCGGCGGTGACCCTGGCAAGCTCCACATAGGACCCGCCGAGGTCGGCCCAGCCAGTGAAATCGCCCGCGACGCGGTGCAGTTTCGTTTGCAGGGCCTGGACATGGTCGAGCAACCGGGTCTGCTTGCTCACTGGCTGAGCGGTGGCTTCGGGGGTGGGTGACCGCGTCAGGCTGACCGCGGCGATGATCACGAGCGCCCCGGCGAACAGGGCGAGGAACACCTTCATTGCTGGACACCTTCGCTGTTTTCGGGCGCGCTGAGGATGCCTGGGGGTGTGGGTGGGGCCACACCCCCAGGACTTTTCAGGGGTGGCTGTTTCCTACGGGAGGGCGCTAGAACTGAGCACGGTGGCGGGCCTTCTGGCCACGCTTGCGCCACATCCACACACCGCCGCCGATCAGGCCGAGGGCCCCGGCGGCTCCGCCGAGCATCGCGCCGGCGGGCATTTCCTCGATCACGTTGGCGCTGGGCGCCACGTTGGCGGTCGTCGTCTGCGAGTTGACGGCCGAGTTGTTCGGCAGGGCGATGTACGGGAACTTCTGCTCGAACGCCTTGTCGTTGGCGTCCACCTTGTCCCCGGCGGCGAGCTCGGGAACGATCTTGCCGGTCTGCGCGGCGCCTTCCAGCGCCTGCAGCTCGATGTCGACCACGTCGTCGGTCAGCCGGCGGCCGTTCGGGAACCCTTGCAGGTCACCGCCGAGCACACCGAGCCGGTTGGGCTGCGCGGCCGGCGCGATGGACGTGTTGAGCCGCAGCATCTCCGAGGGCACGAAGTTCTTGGCCTTCACGTCCTGGTTGTTCAGCTGCGAGTTCAGGTCGGCCTTGATCGGGCCGCCCGCCTTGGTGGTGATACCGGTCAGGAAGATCTCGACCAGGTCGTTGCGCGGGGTCATCGGCGCCTTGAGCTTGTAGATCGACTCGATCAGCCTGGGCACCTCCGGGTTGGTGACCCGGTCCAGCAACGGCTTGACGGTGCCGTCCTTGTCCGGCGTGAGGCCGTTGAACGCGTCCTTCAGGGCCACAGAGGACACGACCTCGTTCACCAACGGGTTGCCCAGCCGGGAGACCTGCACGAACGGGCCCTCCGGCTCCGCCTTTCCGGGCGAGAGCTTCAGCGACCGCCGCTCGGTGTCGCTCCAGATGCCGACCACCGGGTTGCGCTTCGCGTCGCCCTTGAAGGCGAGCTCCTTCTTGGGGATCTGCAACGCGATGGTGTTGACGTTGTAGCCGCGCAACGTGTCCTGGCCGACCTCGGACAGGTTCCCGCCGTACAGCAGGTCGAACACGCGCAGGTCGAGGAAGAACGAGTCGTCCGCGGCACCCACGTAGGTCTGCCCGCCGCCGGGCAGCTTGGTGATGGCCTGGTCGCGCAGCTTGCTGTAGTCCGGCATGGACGCGGGGCCCACATTGGACGGTGCCACCTTGCCCTTGTTCACAAGGGTCTTGTTCTTGCCCTCGTAGTCCCAGACCTCGAGCTTGTAGTTCTGGCGGAACAACAGGTTCTCGTCGTCCAGGGACGTGACCGGGCCGTTGTTGTACAGGAAGGTGCTCTTGCCGCGCCGGTCGTCGGTGTCGAACGTCCAGCGGTAGGTCAGGTCCGGCTTGGCATCGCCGTCGTTGTCGATGTTGATGTCGTAGCGGGCGTCGTTGGCCCACGGGTAGAAGTTCGGGCCACCGTTCGGCTCCTGCAGACCGAACCAGTTGGCGATGATGGTGACCGTGTCCGGGTTGTCAGGGCTGACGAACGCGTACACATCGGTGTTGTCCACGGTCGGGTCCGCCGCGATGAGCGGCGCTTCTCGGTGGCTGGAGGCGTTGGCGCTGCCCGGGACGAACCCCGCGAACGCCGCCCCGAACAGCAGCGCCCCAGCCATGACGAGCGGCTTGGTCCTGCCGCGTAAGGAATACATGACAATCCTCCCCGCACCCGATTGCGATGCCGGGCGCACCCAGCATTCGGTGTCGGGTCCGGGGAGGATTGCGCGAGTTCGAAGTTAGTTAAAACGGAGTACAGCGACACCCGCCAGAACGAAGAACACCAGCACGATCATGGTGCCGC
>CBIMJO010000479.1:0-7123 GCA_966244135.1 uncultured Actinocrispum sp.
CCCGCGGCCGTGGTCGAGCAGGAGCGGCAACGGCTCGTCGACTGGACGACGCAGCACGAGGCGCTCGCCGCGCAGCGCGCGCGGCTTTGAACGGACCATCGCCCAGCGTGGTCGTGCGCGAACGGCTGAGCAGCCGGTACGCGGTGCCCACCGCAGAGCTGACCGTCGGCATCCTGCGCCCCGTGGTGACCGACAGCGGTGGCCGTCCGTGCGAACTGGAGATCTTCGCGATGGCGACGCCGCCGGAGCTGGCGCACATCGCCGAGGACGAACGCCGGCACCGCCGGGAGAACCACATCGCGCTGGCCGTACCGGACGCCGATCCCGTTCTGCTGCGCGGACTTCGCGCGACCATCGCGGCCACGATGCGCCCGGACGGCGGCGGCTACAACGATTACGAGGACACGACCGTCTTCTACTTCCGCGACCAGCACCGCACCGACCCGGCCTTCCGCCGGCTGGAACTGGTCTGCTCCGGCCAGTTCCCGCAGCTGCTCGCCACCCATCAGCGCGAGTCCTGCCACGGCACCGAACTGCTGCGCCTGATGACCGGAGCCTGGGCGACGCAAGCGATCTCGACCGCCGCCGGGCTGGGGTTGCCCGATCACCTCGACACCATCGGTGACCTGCCCGGTCTCGCCGCGGCCACCGGCGCCGACGAGCCCAGCCTGGCCCGGTTGTTGCGTTACCTGACCGCGCTGGGCATCGTGCACACGTCGGGGACGCACCACAGCCTCACCGACCTGGGTCTGCTGCTGCGGTCGGACGGCGCGAGCTCGATGCGGCCGCTCGCGTTGATGTACGGTGGACCGTTCTACCAGTCGTTCGGCGCGCTCACCGAGGCTGTGCGCAGCGGCCAGGAGTCCTACGCGAAAGTCTTCGGCAGCCACCACTTCGCGCACATGGCCGGCGATCCCGGCCTGGCCGAGTTGTTCCACCAGTCCATGGCCGCCAGCAACGCCATGTTCGCGGGCGTGACACGGGTCGTCGATTTCTCCGCCGCGCGAACGATTGTCGACGTGGCGGGTGGCAATGGTGAACTGCTGGCCCAGATCCTGGCCGCCAACCCGGCGCTGCGCGGCGTGCTGATGGACCGCCCGCATGCCCTGGCCGCCGCCGAGGAGCGACTGTCCGATGTGGCCGATCGCGTCACGCTGGTTCCCGGTGACTTCACCGAGTCGGTCCCCGGCGACGGCGATGTCTACCTGCTGTCCAGGGTTCTGCACGACTGGGACGACGAGCAGTGCCGGGCCATCCTGGCCACGTGCGCGCGGAACATGCCTGAGCACGCGGAGTTGCTGGTGATCGAACGGGTGCTGCCACCAGCAGGGAGCACAGATTCCCTTGCCGTGCCTTGGGATATCCACATGCTGTGCAACACCGGCGGCCGGGAGCGCACCGAGTCCGACTACCGCGATCTGCTGGCGCGAGCCGGTTTCGAGCTGATCGACGTGCGCACCCTGCCGCTGGACGCGCACATCCTGCGCGCCCGGCGCTGATCGCCGCCTGTGACGACCGGGCAGACCCCACCTGGCCGGTCGTCACAGGCGCCGGACGATGCCGGTTCGGTTGGTGGGTCGCCAGTGTCAATGGCGGTGATTCCGTTCAACGGGCCCAGAAAGTCTCGCCGGGGTGAACGGTGATCCACAGCAGCGCTTCGGCATGCACGCCAAGCAGAGCGAGGACCGGGCCACCGACCGCCACCCGGTCCTGGTCAAACGCGGCCACAACGACGTCGTCAACAGCTATGCACCGCGCCTGGCGGGCATCACCGAGGACCGGGCGCCCGAATCGACGGGCTGCTGCGTGCCGCCCACGAGACCGGCTCGCTGAGTACCCGGGTGCGGGCTCTGATCGGGGCGTTCGGTCTGTCCAGCACCGCGGACCTCACCATCTGGCGCCAAGGACCCCGCTCGTTGTCCGAGCGAGGCCCTTGGCGATCTCACTCCCACGCACACCATCGTCGGCGGCCGCCTCGTGCACGCCGGGTGACGGTCAGCGCCAGCCGAGCTCGGGGGCCACGTGCGTGAGGATGTTCTCGATGACGTGCGCGTTGTAGTCCACGCCGAGCTGGTTGGGCACGGTCAGCAGCAGGGTGTCGGCCTCGGCGATCGCCTCGTCCTCGGCCAGCTGCCGCACCAGCGCATCGGGTTCGGCGGCGTAGGTACGGCCGAAGATCGCCCGGGTGTCGGCGTCGATGTAGCCGACCTGGTCCTTGCTCTCGGCGTCCCGGCCGAAGTACGCGTGGTCCGTCTCAGTGGTGAGCGCGAAGATGCTGCGCGACACCGACACGCGCGGCTCGCGCTCCCAGCCCGCCTCGTCCCACGCCTTGCGGAACGCCCGGATCTGGTCGGCCTGCTGGACGTGGAACGGCGCTCCGCCCTCGTCGTTCTTCAGGGTCGAGCTCATCAGGTTCATGCCCTGCTCGGCGGCCCACACCGCCGTGCCGTTGGAGCCGGCGCCCCACCAGATCCGGTCGCGCAGCCCCGGCGAGTGCGGTTCGACGCGCAGCAGGCCCGGCGGGTTGGCGAACATCGGATGCGGGTTGGGCTCGGCGAACCCCTTGCCCTGCAACACCATCAGCAGCACTTCGGCGTGCTTGCGGGCCATGTCGGCCTCGGTCTCGCCCTCACTGGGCACGTAGCCGAAGTACCGCCAGCCATCGATCACCTGCTCTGGTGACCCCCGGGAGATGCCGAGCTGCAGCCTGCCGCCCGCGATCAGGTCCGCGGCGCCGGCGTCCTCGGCCATGTACATCGGGTTCTCGTAGCGCATGTCGATCACGCCGGTGCCGATCTCGATGCGTTCGGTCTTCGCCCCGATCGCGGCCAGCAGCGGGAACGGCGACGCGAGCTGCCTGGCGAAGTGGTGCACGCGGAAGTAGGCGCCGTCCGCCCCCAGCTCCTCCGCGGCCACCGCCAGGTCGATCGCCTGCAACAACGCGTCCGACCCGGTCCTGGTCTGCGAGTGCGGCGTGTCCGACCAGTGCCCGAACGACAGAAAACCGATTTTCTTCACGCCCACACCAACGCACAACCCCGTTGGTTGATTCCTCAACTAATGCGAGATCGGGCGGGCGTCCGGGGCGAAGCGGAAGGAGATGGCTTCCATCAGGGGTTTGCGCTGGGTGTTGTGGAAGGCGGCGATGAGCCAGCGGCCGTCCTGGCGCACGAGGGTGTAGGTCTGGACCTTGGTCAGTTTCTTGGGGTGTTCACCCTTGTAGGTGTCGCCGCGGGTGGTCGCGACGGCGGTGTCGGCGCTGAGGAACCGCAGGTCGACGAGCTCGTGCGCGAGTTTGGTGCCCTTGAGGAACTTGGCGAACAGGGCTTGGTGGCTGCCCACGATGTCGTCGCGGCCCTGGTAGCGGGTGCCGACGAACGTGATGTAGGTGGCGTCTTCGGTGAAGTGGGCGCCGTATGCGTCGCCGTCGCCGCGTGCCCAGGCTTCTGCGAGCGAGTCGAGGACTGCGGTGATGGCTGCGGTTCGGTCGGTGTCGATCATGATCGTCCCCTCGGTTAGGATGTCTTCGTGTGTGCAGTATCTGCACGCATGCAGATATTAAGCAAAGGAGGGATGTAGTGGCAAGCCTTGAGCAACGGCACGTGGTCTTTCGCCAGTATCTGGACGCCGTGGGTCTCCATGGTCTGGCCGCCGCCGAGGCCGCCGGCCTGCACGCATCCGAGTGGTACGCGCTCAGCCTGCTCGACCTGGAGGGCCCGCTGACCTCCGGCGAGCTGTCCACCCGCACAGGCCTCACGACCGGCGCGACGACCCGGCTGATCGACCGCCTCGAACGCGCGGGCTGTGTCCGCCGGACCGCCGACCCGGCCGACCGCCGCAAGGTCGTCGTCGAACCCATCCCCGACGCGGTGACCGGCGTCGAGGCGATCGTCGGCCCGGCCCGCCGCCACATCGCGGACATCATCGCGAGCTACTCACCCGAGCAGCAGGAGTTGCTGTTCGACTACTTCGCCCGCGCCGCACCGGCCTACCGCGATGCCTCCGAGGAGATCCGCCAAGTGACACGCGGCAAGTGACTATCGCGCCAAGACCTTTGCGAGCACCTTCACTGGATCGCTTGGCGCGTCGACGGTTCGCCATGCGACGACGCCGTCCGGGCGGTTGGCAACTCACTTTCCAACGTACTCGACAGTCAAGACATTCTCGCCGGGCAGCCTCCGCACACGCATGGGGTGACAGTGGTCCGATCCGGCCGTCGCATCGACCGCCGCCGCCATGGCCGACGCCGTGCCGACAATCCGCAGCTGGCAAGGAAAGCCCGGTCGTCGGCCAGCAGTTCCGGGAAGTAGTTCACGCCAACATGCATGGCCAAGTCGCTCTTCAGCTGCGTCCGCAGCAACGACACCTGGCGCACGAGCGCACAGCCGCGCCTGCGTTCGGCCTCCGCGGGCGGTAAAGCGGCGAGCTGCTCGGCCAGACCGGCCGGCCTGACCGTCCCGAGTGGACACACGAGATTGGTGTGCACGACGACGAACAGGTCTCGGGACGCGGTGGACATCAGGATCCCGTCGCCGTCGTCGAAGTACCACTTGCTCATGTCGTCGAACAGCTGCTGGCGTTCGTCCGCGTCCAACGGCGTGTCACGGAACGGGCTCGCCGAGGCGGTCAGCCCCCACAGCCGCATGTACGACTCGACCTGCCGTTCGGCCAGCTTGAGGCGGATCTGCCGCCGGTAGTTGTGCGCGAACCAGAGCCCGACCAGGCCCAGCAACAGCGTTCCAGCCGCCTGAATCCACACCGTGACCGTCATGGCCACCACTGTCGGTCCTCCGCGGGGCCAAGTGTCATAACCAGTGCTTCTGAAACCGAGAAGATCCAGCTCTTGGACTTCTGGCTACAAGGGCTGCCAGGATGAGATGAGAACACGGAACGCGGGGGAACGTATGACTACCTTTGTCCTTGTCCCGGGTGCCTGTCACGGTGGCTGGTGCTTCGAGGAGATCACCGGGCGGCTGCGCGACCATGGCCATCGCGTCATCCCGGTGACGTTGACCGGCCTGAGCGAACGCAGCCACCTGCTGACCTCCTCGGTCAACCTGGACACCCACATCCAGGACCTCACCGCGGTGCTGGCCGCCGAGCAGGTGCAAGACGCGGTGTTGGTCGGCCACAGCTACGGCGGCATGGTGATCACCGGGGCCGCTGACCGGATGCCCGAGCGCGTGGACTCCCTGGTGTTCGTCGACGCCTTCGTGCCGCGGGACGGCGAGTCGTGCTGGATGCTCACCAACGACATGCAACGCGAGTGGTACCTGAGTGTGGGCGAGGATGGGTACTCGGTCCCGGCGCTGCCGATGTTCGACCCCCGCGCCACCGCGCACCCACTCGCGTCGCTCCTCCAGCGCATCAAGCTTTCCGGTGACCTTGGCCGGTTCCGTCGCCGCGACTACGTCTACGCCAAGGTGTGGGACGGCGAGTCCCCCTTCGCCCCGACCCAAGACCGGCTCCGCCAAGATCCACAGTGGCCGGTGCACTCCCTGGACCGCAGGCACAACAACATGCGCGACGCCCCGGAGGAACTCCTCAAGATCCTGCTTGCCTAGCTACTTGCGGCCGGCGGAGAACGAGTCCCACTCGGGCCGCGACGAACCACGAGGCAGCAGCACCTGCCGGTAGTAACCGGGTGTGCGGGTCATCAGGACCTGTTCGGTGACGCCCTGGTAGAAGCCCAGCGGGGTGTCCGCGGTGAAGACCTGGGGGTCGAGGTAGGCGTGCGGGCCGCCGGTGCCGGCGATCTCGTGCGCGTACTGCTGGTCGAACACGCCCATGCTCAACATCCACAGGGCGGTGCGGGTCAGGGAGACGTGCACGCGGTAGCTGCCGCCTTCGGTGGCCCGCCGGATGAGGGCCTCGATGATGCCCGCGGTCATCAGCCACGCCACCATGTAGTCATTCACGACCAGGATCGGTGGCAGCGCGGGTTTGTCGGGCGTTCCTTCCAGGTGCATCATCCCGGTCAGGCAGCCCGCCGTGTGGTCGAAGCCGGTGCGGTTGGCCCACGGCCCGGTCTCGCCGTTGAGGGAGGCGGTGGCGTGGATGATCCCCGGGCGGATCTCGGCGGCCTGGTGGGCGTCCATGCCGATCTTGGTCAGGTAGCCGGGGCGGCGGTTGGCGAAGAACACGTCGGCGCCGCGCAGCAACGAGTGGATCTTGGACATCCCGTCCGGCCAGGCGGGGTGCAGGGTCGCCGACCGGACGCCGACGTTCGCGGTGATGTAGGTGACCTGGTGCTCGATCTCGTCGTGCCGCCACAGGTTCAGCACGTCCGCGCCGTGCAGCGCGAGCGCCCGCCCGGTGCCCGCCCCGGCGATCACGTGCCCCATGCCCAGCGCACGGATCCCGTCCAGCGGCTGCACCCCGCGCTGGGTGAACGGCTCCGGGTCGCTGTCGGCGATCTTGGTGATCTCGATCAGCGGCAGGTCGGCCAGCACCTCCTTGTAGTGCGCCTCGGCCAGCAGCTCGTCGGCGAACCGGACCATCGGGATGACCGCGCCGCCCTCGGCCGCCGCGTCCTCCAGGTCACGGGCCTTCCACTTGCTGATGGCCGCAGCGACGGCGTTCACGTCCTCCGGCACACCCAACACCCGCTGCGCGGCCACTTTCGGCCTCGGGTAGGGGTTCAACGGCATCACCCAGCGATCGTCCGCGGTGCGGTAGAACCCGAACGCGAACGCGTCGTTGGGCATCGACGGCGCCGCCCCGGGATAGCCGTTGATCAGCTCCCATTTGGAGTCGTACGACGGGCAGAGCCGGTGCGGCGTGACCCTCAGGTCGACCGCGATGTCCTGGCCGTCGCCGCCCCGGTGCCGCCACAGCTTCGCGACCGCGGCCGCCTTGGCCGCCAGCGCGATCGCCGCGGCGCCCCCGAGCCGCAACGTGCTGGGCACCACCGGATCCGCGCCGATGAACCCGATCGCACCGCCGGTGTCCTCTGGGGACATCCCGATCCCGGCGAGCACCTCCTCGAACTCGGCGTGCGGGTCGAACGCGTCGTCGGTGGCGGGGTTCGCGATCGCCTTGGCCACCCGGTCCGTCAAAGACATCCGTCACCAGCGCCCTTTGGAATCTCGAGGGGAGCTTGCGGTGAGCGGGACTGGTTGTT